>JAHDGP010000307.1 GCA_020627525.1 Bacteroidota bacterium | reverse complement strand
AAAAACCCATTTTTTCCAGCTCTTTACAATTCTCTTCATTTTTCTCTAGTACAGTAAGATCGTTTGGTCTTAATATATGTGCCTCTAAAAAGCTTCTTGCAAAACTCTTTCCCATATTTCCACCACCAACAATTAAGGTTTTCATATATGTCTATTAAATTTTGAAACGAAGATACACAGTTGTGTAAGAAAAAATATTAATTTTGTCATTGAATCAAGTAACAAACTCCTTTTCACCAAACTATTCTGGAAATTTTGATGTGAAAAGCTTTACAATGACAAGGAGACAAATTTTTCTGAGAGTTTTACTCTTTCTATTAATCAGTATTCAATTCTGCTGGGCGCAAGATCCAATAGTAGTTTTTCCAACCGATGGTCAATCTGATCCCAATTCTGGTTTGCCTCTTACTTCTGAAGAATTTATCGCTGCCACTTTGATCGGTTCGGGTGTTACCATCGAAAATGTTAAAATTACGGGCGATCCTAAAGCATACGGTGCATTCATTAACAACAATGATGTAAACACCTCAAAGTTCGAATTCAGAAGAGGCATTATACTATCAACAGGATGTTTTGCAGATGCACCAGGTCCGAATGATCAAAATATAGGACAAAGCAATACCTGCCCATTAAATAGTTCGGGAGACGTTGATCTTAGCAACCTTGCCAGTGTTGCAACTGATGATGCTGTAATTTTAGAATTTGATTTTACTACTGTCGGGGATGAAATATCGTTTAATTATATTTTTGCCTCGGAAGAATATACTCAATTTGTGTGTAGTCAATTTAATGATGTATTTGCTTTTTTCATTTCGGGACCCAATCCAGCTGGAGGTGATTATGTCAAAGAAAATATTGCATTAATTCCAGGTGCGCCAACTCCAACTCCCATTTCAGTAAGTACTATCAATGACGGAGATTCTGACAACAACGGATTAGGTAATGTTTGTATATTAGATTATGCTCATTTGTTTGCTGGCAGCATTCCAGAACTTCAATATGAGGGCAAAACCGTTGTGCTGACGGCAAAAGCAAAGGTTTTCCCTTGTCAGACTTATTCGCTTAAAATTGCTATTGCTGACGGTACAGATGATAACTGGGATTCAGGTGTATTTTTACAAGCGGGAAGTATTAATTCTCCTGAACCTGAAATCACACAGGATGGTGGCTTTGTTTCCTATCAAGTTGATGCAAATGGTGACCTTATTTTGGACGCTGATGGTGATCCAATTCCACTATATACAGACGAAAATGGTAATCCATTGGGTATTCTGTTAGAATCTTGTGGGGAAAAAGAATTGACTTTTTCAATAGATAACCTAGGTGCTGCTTCTACTGCTACTATCAATATTTCACTTACAGGCACCGCTCAAAATGGCATTGATTATACTGATGAATTTGGTAACCCAATTCCTACTGATATAACACTAACAGCAACAAATCCATCACAAACTATAAAATTGGTTGCTGTTGTCGATGCCAATCCAGAAGGAATTGAAACCATTATTATTGAAATAAATGCTATCAACGGCAATACTTGTCTGGCAAACTCCAATTTATTACCTGATACCTTGTATATAAATGATGACTTATTGGATGTTTTGCCAACTATACCTGCTGTAGAACAAGCTTTTGTTTTTGATCCTGGCTGTTCTGGCACTCAAGTGGTTAAATTTTTAGATTTGGTAGGATTTGATTCTGTCCGATATGAACCAAGTGCCCCCATAATTGCACAAGGTTCAGATCCAAAGTCCGATACTGATGTTGAAGCATTCGTAGAAGAAACCACAACATTTAAAGTTTATCTTTTTAATGGTCCCTGTAAAGATTCTGTCATCATTGATCAAATTGTTATAACAGATCCTATACTTCCAGATGCGCCAAATATTCCAAGCATTTATTCTATATGCAACAATGATCCTGTTATGTTTAATTTGCCTACAGAAAATAAATATACTTGGCCTACAAATTTAAATTTGACTTGTACCGATTGTCCTGATCCACAATATATGCCTACTGGAAACAATGTCGATTTTGATTTATTTGTAGAATATGCCAATGGCTGTAAAGACAGTATTTACAAAATTCAAATAAGTTATGACAATACTGGCTTTATAACTACACCAAACAATCCTTTGTACATATGTGGGACAAATGCTGAACAAGTAGTATTAAACGGAGGAGAAACCTATCAGTGGTTTCCAACAGATAGTTTGAGTTGCAGCGATTGTCCAGATCCGTTTATTTCAGCAAGTGCAATAAATTCTTATCAGATTGTTTCAACAAATATTACTGGATGTATAGATACCTTTACTCTAGAAATACAGTCTAATGATGCATTGGCAAATGCAGGTGCAGACATTGGAGCTTGCGAAATAGTCGATAATTTAACAATTGGGAACAATGGATACCCAGCATGTTACAAATTTACTTGGAACCCTCCAACAGGTTTGAACGATCCAAACATTGCAAATCCTACTGTTTATTTAGAAGCACTTAATGGGCAAGATGTCAGTCGCATTTATGAATTAACCGTTGAAAGCCCTGATGGCTGTTTTGGCATTGACTCTGTAGAGGTTACGGCGCAGATTCCAGGTACTATAAACATCGACAAGGGAGACAATATTACTTTGGTTATCGGACAAACAACTGAACTAAATGTAGCTGGATATGGTTTGGGAGCTACTTATGAGTGGAACCCCACAAACGGATTAAACAAAGCCACTGGTCCATCAGTAATAGCAAAACCAAGTGAATCCACTATTTATACAGTTACAGGCACTTCAAAATATGGTTGCAAATCAGATGCTTCAATCGAAATAAAAGTAATTGAACCACCATCTTTGAAATTTCCAACAGCTTTCAGTCCCAATGGAGATAATTTTAACGACCTTTTCAAATTTTATGACAATGATGTGGATGAAATTTTAGCATTAAAAATTGTAAATAGATGGGGAGAGTTGGTATACGATGGCGTTTCAAACAATTTTGCAGGATGGGATGGATTTAAAGATGGCATAAAACAGCCTATTGGTGTTTATGTATACTACATTGAATACATTTTGTTAGGCGATGAGAATATTCAACAAAACCAGGGACACCTTACGCTGATTCGGTAGTTATTGTAGTTTAAATTATATCCTCCTTCCTACATAACAACTGTTTACTTCCTTCGTTTGAATTATCTAATCTGCTAATTTTAAACTTAAAGTCATAATTGTCCGTTGTATGTCTACATCATTTAGCTAAACAATGGTATTTTTATATAGCGGTGGTTTAGAATTGATGAATTTTAAAAATTATAGATACTCCAATGAATAATTATTTGAAAATATTTGTGCTATTGTTGTTTTTAGTGGCTTGCAAAAATGACAACGACGATGTTATTGATATGCCCGATAATATAGATACGGATACCACAACTGTTGTCATAGATACTACAGACATTCCAATAGATTCATTAGATATTTCATCAAATAAAATCAACGGACACAGCTTTGTCTCTCCCAGAGATTCGTTTCCTCAACATATGTTGGAGCCTATGGTAAACAAAGGTGGAGGCAATTGGATGGCTATTTCACCATTCGCATTGGGCAAACTCAATGACCCGAGTATTACATTCAATTCAAATTATCAATGGTGGGGCGAAAGAGCTTCAGGAGTTAGAACATTGGCTGACTATTCAGAGGCGCATGGAATGAAAACAATGATTAAACCGCAAGTATGGATGTGGGATGGCTGGGTAGGTAGTTTTGACTTAGAAAGTGAAGAGCAATGGAAAATATGGGAAGAAGAATATGAAGAATACATAATGATATTTGCTCATATTGCAGCTGAAAAAAATGCTGAGATATTTTGTGTTGGAACTGAATACAAAATTGCTGCTGTTAAAAGAGAAGCCTTTTGGCGAGAGCTAATAAGCAAAATAAGAGCGATTTACCCAGGAAAGTTGACTTATGCAGCAAACTGGGATAACTACCAAAACATTCCATTTTGGGACGCTTTAGACTATATAGGAATTGATTCTTACTTCAACTTGGTAGATCAGAAAACTCCTGTTGTAGCAGATCTGTTAGAAGCATGGAAACCTTGGGTTGAACAAATCAAAGCTGTTCAGCAGCAACATAACAAACAAATCCTCTTTACTGAGTATGGTTATATGAGTTCTGATTTTACTGCATGGAAAAACTGGGAAAATGAAGGCAATCTAAACAACCTAGATCTGAATATGCAAGGGCAAGTGAACGCTTTTGAAGCATTTTTTCAAACTTTTTGGAATGAAGATTGGGTTGCGGGAGGCTTTATTTGGAAATGGTTTCATGAATATGACAACAGAGGTGGTCTTACACATAAAGAATATACAGTACAAAGAAAACCGGCTGAACTGACAGTTAAGGAATGGTATTCTAAATAGCAAATAGAGACTAATTGCCGTCTAATTGCTTAAGAAACCATAATCTTTCTTCATTTGCCTTAATTTGAGCTATTTCTTCTCTGAACTTTTTCATAGACCCGTCATTGAACACAGAGGCTTTCATCAATTTGGTAAGCAGTTTCACAAATTGTTTGTAAAGATCAAACCAGTTTCTGGCAAACTGGGTTTTTTTACGTTCTAAATACGTATCCATGCTCTTTAAATGAGAGTCCAATACTTCAATTTCTGACAACTCAAAAAGCATCTTTGCGGAAGTATACTTCGCATCTAGGGTAAACAATACATCAGTAGAATTGAATTGCGCAAGGTAAAACATCGCATCCTTGTAGTTGCCTCTATAATAGCTGATTCTACCCAGGCAAAGATTGCAAGTACTTTCTCTAAACCTAAGTTCCAAACTAGACTTATATTCATTGACAAAATTCTCTGCTTTATTGGCATCTTTCATTTTTAATGCAGCTACAACCATGTTCTTAAAAAAGAAACGGCTAATCAAACCATTGTCTAACAAAATGCCTTGTTGAAGCCCTATGGTGTTAAGATTCCAATAGGCTTTTCTATACTTATCAGCTCCCGCATTTACCCTTTGAATACAGTAGTTACCTGCCAACAAGTAAATAGCTCTTATCTCATCATCCGGAAACTTCGTTTGATTGTTCTTTATTAACTCAAACATCTGAGAAAAATAGCCAGTATCTGGGAATTTTATTGCCTGATAAAAGAAGTAATATACAGCAATTGCTGGTATTTCTAAATACGTAGGATGATCATCAATATATTTAAAAACTATCTCTGATAATTTTTTGTCATATACTGTATTTGCAAGTGTTTCCTGGGCGATTACAGTGCATAATTGTCGTACAACAACGCTTAGAATATATATCTCAAGCGTATCCATTACTTTTTGTAAAATTTCAGGATTTACCCTACGCTGTGTAGAAATAAATTGAGCATATTCAATTTGTGTTTCAAATGTCAAATTCCAGTAATCTTGATTCCTATAAATGCTTTTCTCTAAAATTTTATCTGTGTCTTTAATAGTCTTTAGAAAGTTTTTATTCAAATTTCTTTTTCGGTAAGCTTTTGCCAATTGAATTTTAAGAAAAGTATCATTGTTTCTAACTTCATTTAGTGCCAAGAAAGATTCAATTAATTTAAACAAATAACTACATACAAGTCGGAACTGTCCGTCATCAAAAGGTTTGCTCGGATACATTAAATTAAACACCTCTTCTGGTATTAATTTACTATTTTCTTTTTTATCATTTAATATTAAATAATTTAATAATATAACGACATCTTCT
>JAHDGP010000306.1 GCA_020627525.1 Bacteroidota bacterium | reverse complement strand
ACATCAACGAAAAATCCTTCATTGAAGTTCATGTTAATTGAGCTGAGCGTTCCATCAAAACAAGCCGAAATTAGTTCAACTAAATCTGTTTTTAGAGCTGGAAGAATGACCTCCGTCTCTGGGTCTCCTAAACGAACATTGTACTCTAAAACATAAGGCTCTTCCTTATCAATCATTAATCCAAAGTAGACAATACCTTTGTAATTTAACGGTTCTTTTTGAAAACCTTTAATTGTTGGTATTACAATCTTTTCTTTAATTTTTTGAATCAATTTATCATCACAAAAAGGAACAGGACAATATGCACCCATTCCTCCAGTATTGGGTCCTAAATCTTTGTCTAATAGTTGTTTGTGATCTTGTGATGGCAGTAATAGTTGAATATTTTTACCATCTGTTATACCGATGATGGATATTTCACTTCCTTCAATTTTATCCTCAATTAGAAAAGGAAAGTGCTTTCCAAACATCTGTTCAAGCTCTTGCAAGGCTTCCTGAGCTTCTTGAATAGAACTACAAACAAAAACCCCTTTTCCGCCTGCTAGACCGTCATATTTTATTACAAAATTTCCATCTTTTTGCTTAATAAAATCTTGTGCCTCAGATGGATTGTTGAACGATTTTGAAGAAGCAGTTTTGATACCATATTTGTTCATGAAATTTTTTGCCCAAATTTTAGATCCTTCCAATTGAGCGGCATGTTTGTCTGGACCAAAAACTTTTATTGGACTATTTTCAAAGAAATTTACAATGCCGTTTGTCAATGGAACTTCAGGACCGACAAATATTAGATCAATATTTTTTTCTACACAGAAATTTTCAATTGCAGCAAAATCATTAATAGCAATATTATGTGAATTTGGAATTCCTGCATTTCCTGGTAAGGTGAAAACATTATCCCAACCAATAGATTGAGCTAATTTATCAGCGATGGCATGTTCTCGCCCTCCCGAACCTATAACGACAATTTTCATTCAATTACCTTTTGTGCTTTAGTTAATATCATGTCACAAATTCGCTCAGCATCGCCGATATATTCAGTAACCTTTAGTGCATAAACTTTTTCTTTGACCGCTTCATCAATTTCTAATCCTTTAACGAGGTCCATTAATTTCTCTCTCGTTGGAATTTCGCCTCTAGTTGCTTGCTTTAAAAGTGTGTACGGATCATCAATGTCAACAGCCTTTAGAATAGTTTGAATTGGCTCTGCTAATAACTCTGGACTATTGTTCAATTCTGAAATACAAAGCGTTTCATTTATTTGTAATTTATTTAGACCTCTTAAGGTTTCTGAAATTCCGAGATAAGAATGTGATAAACCAACGCCAATATTTCTTTGAACTGTACTGTCGGATAAGTCTCTTTGCATTCTTGAGCGACACAGTTTGTCTCCAATAAAATTGAGCAGTGAATTTGCAAGCATTAAATTGCCCTCGCTGTTTTCAAAATTGATCGGATTTACTTTATGCGGCATAGTTGAAGAACCCACCTCACCTGCAACAACTTTTTCATTAAACAAGTTTTGCGAAATATACAACCAACAGTCTGTGTTTAGATCAATGATGATGTTGTTTAGCTGTTTTGTTAAGTTAAAGTAATATGCCCAAGTATCGTGATCCTCAATTTGAGTCGTTGCCAAATTCATTTCTAAACCCAATTCGTTTAGAAATTTTTCGGAAAATGTCAACCAATCAAAATCGGGAAAAGCAGAGAGCATTGCTGAAAAATTGCCAACGGCTCCATTTAGTTTTCCTTTGAATTTTACTGCCTTTAATCTACGGAATACGTCTATGATTCGATTGATGTAAACGGCGATTTCTTTTCCAGCAGTTGAAGGCGATGCTTTTTGACCGTGTGTTCTACAAGGAAATGGGATTGTTTTCCATTTTTCGGTGAGCTGAGAAAGCTTTACCAATAGAATGACAATTTGTGGCTTTTGAATGGTTGTTAAATATTCTTCCAACATCAAAGTGTAAGCAAGGTTGTTGACATCTTCAGAAGTCAAACCAAAATGTATCATGTTTACATTGCTAATTTTCGTTCGTTCTCTAAGAAAAATCTCGCAAGCTTTTACATCGTGCCTTGTTGTTTTTTCTATTTCTTTGATGCGAATATAGTCTTGGTCTGTAAATCCAGCAATTGTTGCATTTATGGAATCTATTTCTTCGCTTGACAAAGGTTTAAACAATTTAGTTTTGTCGAGTGCTAAGACATATTTTAATTCAACAATGCAACGATATTTCATTAAAGCTTTTTCAGAAAAAACCTTTGCAACATCAGATAGTTTATTAGCGTATCTGCCGTCTAGGGGGGATATGTGATTTATAGTCATTATTTAAAATTTCTGGCATTTTTATCTGCATCAGCTAATTTATTTTTAACGTCAACAATGTTGTTATTGATCTGTTCTATTAACTCCGTTACATTTAGACATCTTACGGCAGCTTCAGCGGCATTAGAAGGGTCGATTACCGTCAATGCTGGTGTTTTTGAAGGCATTATAAGCGAAGAATTAATGTTTAGCATTAAGTCGGTTTTATCTTTCGACGGAGGGCAATTGATTACGGGACAAGATAGGTTTGCCGCCAAAGCACCACCCAGACCGTTAGATCGACCAGCGATAGCAATTACTACAACTGGATCAATTGAATTATTATAAACTTCTGCCAATTCAGCTATTCTTTCTCCATTTTTATGAGCGGACATTATTCTAAAATCAACTCCTACTTTGTAAGGATCTAAATGCTTGGCTATTTTTTTTGCGTGATCCAAGTCTGATTGAGATCCCATAACGAATCCGATAAAACCCAAGTCTATTAACTGGTGCTTTATCATATTGCGTTTTATTCTATTTTTTATGTTTTCATCACTAACTACAAACTCTTGTTCTGTAATCAACTCATAAATTTTTTGGTAACGTTTTGTTGTTTCTGCAACTACTTTTTCTGGCAATGTGTCTGGATAATGGTCCCCCTTTTTATTTTTTATCAACCATTGCCTTACAAACTCTTTACTTATCTGATCTGCTTTTTTTGGATTTTTTTTATAGTCCTTTGCGTCCCAAAACCTTGAGCTATCTGGTGTATGAATTTCATCAATTAAAATTAATTTTTTGCCAATTAATCCAAACTCATATTTCGTATCTACTAAAATAATCCCTTTTTCTTCAAGATAATCACTGCCAAGCTGAAAAAGTTCTAAAGCTGTTTTTTTCATTTTCTGATAGACTGATTTGCTGGCAAGTCCTCTTTTGATAATTTCAGTTTCAGTGATTTCCGTGTCGTCTTTATCTTTGGTTGTTGGCGTTAATATTGGTTTAGGAAACTTTTCATTCATCGTCATACCATCAGGTACAACGACACCACAAAAATCTCTTTGTCCTGCTTTGTAGCCTCTCCACATTGAGCCTGTTAAGTAGGCACGCACAATCATTTCCACCCTAATTGGATTGGCTTCTTTTACCAAAGAAATGTGTGGATCAATTTGTTTTATAAAATGATTTTCTATAATGTGTTTTGTTTTCTCAAACCAAAAGTTCGTAATACCATTTAAAATAGCTCCCTTATGTGGAATAGGTGTTTTAGAGTTTTTGTTAAATGCGGATATTCGATCTGTAACAACAATTAATCGTTCTTTTGCATTTATACGTAAGCTGTCTCTAACTTTACCACGGTGTAAAAATTCTAGCTGTGGTGTTGAAAATTTATCTAAACAATTCATTTCTCAATTAGTGTTTAAAGTGTCTTAATCCTGTGAATAACATTGCAATATTTAAATCATTGCAAACCTCAATAACTTTTTTATCTTTTATAGATCCTCCTGGTTGGACGATTTTTTTTATACCAAATTTATCTGCTAATTCAACATTGTCTGGAAAGGGAAAAAATGCATCAGATATAAGTATTGAATTGGCAAACTGTTTTTTTACATAACTTTCAAACTGTTGACCATTGTATTCATTGCGAAGATTTTCTCTTGATTTTTCAATAGCGAGTTTTGTTGCAATAAGTCTATTGGGTTGTCCCGCTCCCATTCCCAACAATTGAAAGTTGTCTTCTTTTTTTCTAACAATACAGATAGTATTGGATTTTATATTTTTTATAATCTTAAGTCCAAAATTAACCAGATCTTTATCTTTTGCCAAATCAAATTGAATGTCTGTTAAAGAATCCATTTTATTAAACAACTGATTGTCTTTGTTTTGAACCAATAACTGACCATTGAGATAACGAATGTCTTTAAATTTATCAAGATTTGAAATGTTTGATTCTATAACTCGTAAATTTTTATGTGACTGCAAATAGGTTAAGGCATCTTTTTCAATACTTGGAGCTATAACGACTTCGATAAACTTTCTTTTGCTTTTATCTTCATTTTTTAAGTCGAAAAACTGAACTGTTTCAAGTGTCAGGTTTGTATTGAAAGCGATGATTGAACCAAAAGCGGAAATAGGGTCTCCTTGCCAAGCTAGTTCAAGAACTTCTCTTTGACTTGTTCCTTCTGCATATCCACAAGGATTATTATGTTTGATAACTGCACAGGCAACTTTATCACAATTTGAAACACATTCTATTGCAGCGTTTATGTCTAATACATTATTGAATGAAATAGCTTTTCCGTGAAGAATGTTAAGGTCAAATTTGCAAGCTGAAGTATTTTCTTGTTGGTATAAAAATGCCGGTTGATGGCTGTTTTCTCCATATCGCAAAGCGGTTCCATTTGAGAAATGTATTCTAATAGAATCCTTGCCTACTTCTTTGTTCATTGTATCTGCTATCAGCGAATCATAATCGGCTGTGTGATTGAATGCGGTACACATCATTCTTTTTCTAAAATCCAAAGTTGTCGCTCCTTCATTTTTAGAAATTTCATCAATGAAAATAGGGTAGTCATCAGGCTTCGTGATAACCGTTACATACTTAAAATTTTTAGCAGCAGAGCGCACCATAGTTGGACCTCCAATGTCAATATTTTCAATGAGTGTATCAAAGCCTGCATTTTGCTCTAATACTTTTTGAAATGGATACAGATTACAAACAACTAAATCAATGGCTTCGATATTGAGTTTTATAGCTTCCTCTTTGTCTTTTTCTCTGTCGAAAAGCAAAGCAGATTCTATGTTAAAGGAAATGGTTTTCATTCTTCCACCAAAGGCTTCTGGATTACCTGTTACAGAACTGATTTCGGTTACGGGAATCCCTGCTTCTTCCAGTTTTTTTCTTGTTCCTCCTGTAGAAATAATTTCGCAATTAATATTTAATAAAGATTTTGCTAAATCAATAATACCTGTTTTATCAGATACACTTAACAGCGCTTTTTTAATTTTCATGTTTTAATGTTGTTAATGCGAGAATGCTTGAATGATAGAATGCGAGAATACTATTTTTGTGTTTGTGATGTTTCATGTTTTAATGTGCTTAATGCTTCAATGTAATTAATGCGAGAATGATAGAATGCGAGAATATCATAATATTATTGTGTTTTTCGTGCTTCATGTTTCAATGTGTTTAATATGTTAAATGTTTTGATGTGATTAATATTTAATATTTTGATTATTTGATTTCAATGGTTCCAGTTTTTCAATAAATCTTATTATATATTTATGATTATAACATTCTTGTATTCTTGTATTCAAGCATCAATGTTGTTAAGTTAAGGCAAAAAGGTTTTGAATAAATATTGTTTGTTCATTTCTATTGTTACTATAAATCCAACAAGGATGGATAATAATGTCACTCCTTCGGAGTTTTTATG
>JAHDGP010000305.1 GCA_020627525.1 Bacteroidota bacterium | reverse complement strand
AAATTTTTAAAATTTGTTCAAGTTTTTACTAATTGTAAAATAAAAAGAGCTGCCAATTGTCAGTTTTGATTTAACCCAAATTTTACCTTTGTGCAATTCTACAATTTTTCTGGCACTGGCAAGACCTATTCCGTTGCCTGCAAATTCTGAAGCTGTAAACAATCTTTGAAACAATTCAAAAATTCGATCCTGCATTTTTACATTTATCCCAATACCGTTATCTTGTATTTCAAACTGATAACAATCATCTAAGTTGGAACAATTTACAATTATTTCAGTTGGAATATTTTTCTTGGAATATTTAATTGCATTGGAAATCAAATTGTGGAAAAGGTGCTCCATTTCAATTTCATAACACTGCATTGTGGGTAATTCATTTAGTACTTTTATCGTTTTTGATGTTTCAATTTCGGTACTGTAACTTGATATTACTTTCTTTAAAACCTTATTCAAGTTTACAAGTGTCAATTCAGAACTTTGACCAATTGTCAAATAATTATGCAACAATGTTATTGATTGTATTTGTTCATTAGAGGTTTTTTCTACTAAATCAAAGAGGAACATTCCCTCCTCATTAATTTCTTTTGTAAAATTTTTACTAATCCTTTTAATAAAAGTATTTATCTTATGTGCTGGTTCCTTTAAATCGTGCGTAGTTGCATAGGTTATACTTTCTAGTTCTTCATATTGCTTTCTAACTTCTTTGTTTTTACACTCCAAATCCACTTGAAGTTGTTTCATTTTTCTATTGTTTAACAAAATATAAACTGCCAAAACTCCAAGGAAGAGTATAATAGTCGAAAGAAAAACCAAAATACTATTTCGCTGACGAGTTCTATCTTTCAATTCGAAATTTTCCTTTAACAACTTTGCAGAATTTTGTTTTTCATAAACCAAATTCATCGTTGATTGAATTTGTTCATCAACAGTTCCTTTTAATTGATCCGTCTTTTTTTTACTATATTTTAAAGCCTCACTATAGTTACTAGATTTTTTGAAATACAAAATTGCATAATCGTAAATCAACTCTTTTAAGTATTCTGAATTGTCACCTATGAAAAGAGAATCAGGATGTGTCATCAAACTAAAATCATTTACTGCCAATCCATATTCCGACTTTCTTAATAAATACTCATTGTAAAACGTTCTAATCAATTTATAATTTTTACTTTTTGTATCTATACTATCTATTAAAAATTCTGTTTTTGAAATTAATGGTTGAACATTTTCATACTCCTCAATACTTGTATAAAAGTTTATATTTTGGGTATAGGCATTGATTAGATAATTAACACTTGATTGTTTGTGCGCATCGTTAATTGCATTTTCAAAATAAGTCTTGGCTTCATTAGTTTTTCCTTGTAAAGATAAAATTTCTGCTACTTCACATTTTAAATGCGTAATGTTATAATATTTAATGTCTTTTGTTTTTATACCCTCAGCAATATGAATACCTTTTTTGTAATACTTAAAGGCTTCATCCCAATTCCCAATTTGCTTGTATATTGTCCCAATGGTTCCATACACGTAAATATTGTTTTCGGACTTGTCTCTATCATAAGCGTCAATTGCCTTAAAACAAAAATCAAGCGCTTTCACATAATCACCTATGTCGATACACTTTATTCCAGCTTCAATATAAAAATCACCACTAATGGGAAAAACGTTGGTTTCTGCATATTCTATTAAATCAAGAGATAAATTCAATGCTTCCTGTTTTCGATCTTGCCTATGTAATAAAACGTAATAAGACCAAACAAAACTTTCAACAACTAGAGAGTCTTTTTCTTTTTTAGCCTCCTCAATAACTTTAAAAAACCATTCTTTATCTTCATATTTGTGTTTGTTAATCAGGGCGTCAATTGCGAGATAATGAGGAACCAGGTCCTTTTTATTTTCTATTTTTTTCTCTTTTACTTTCAATAACTGATTTATATCTGCATCGTTTGTTGATTGCGCACTTGCAATCAAACAAATCATAAATGAAAACATAAATAAGTATAAAATTGACTTCAAAGTTTGTTGAAGATTTTAATGAATTGAAATGACAATAACTTTACGGAGGTAACAACTTAGGTCTTTCACATTATTACGAATTAAATATGAAATTGTGTCAGTTATAAAGCTAACTCTAGAATTTTCTAATCATCAACATAAATCCATCAATAAAAAATTTTGAATGCCTAGTACACTAACCCTCTAACTTTGCTATATTAAGACGATGTTAATTTTAGCTCAGGAAAGACGGAAAAAACGATATTATGCCTAAGTACACTGAGTTCTTTTCTAACTCGGCATGTGCTAATAATAACAAGTCTTGGATAAATGACGCAAATAGTCAATAAATTAATCTAAAAAGTACAGTATCTTAGTGCTTGCAATAAACACATTGTGAGATATTAATATATGTTTGAATTAAAAAGAATTATAACATTTGCTAATCAAAAGATTAGAGCAAACAAAAGATTAGTTATAGCTTCTATCTATAAAACGAAAGGGTCGAGTTACCGCAAAAAGTGGACACAAATGATCGTCGCTGAGGATTTAGAATATGCGGGAAACTTAAGTGGTGGATGTGTTGAAAAAGCGGTATTGGTAGAATCTGAGAAAGTTTTCAAATCGGGAAAAAATTTGACTTTTGAATATGATGGTCAGTACAAGTTGGGTTGTAAAGGATCAATTTTAATTGCTTTGGAATTGATCGAACCAATGAAATTTGTAGCTTTAAATGAACAGATTGAAATTTGCGAGAGGGAGCGAATTGCATTTATCCAAGGATTTGAATATGGTACAAATAACGAAGTTGGATCTTACTTTGAGTTTAGAGGGCTGAGTATTCATTTTAGTAATATAGCAAATCTTTCTGTTGCAATAAAGTCTCCAGATACTCGATTTATCAAACCTCAAAAACAACTGATCATTGTGGGAAGTGAGTTTGACAGTGAAATACTTGCCAAACTTGCAGAGCAAGTGGGCTTTGCCGTTTCACTGGTTGTCAATCGTTCCTACCCTATATCTGACAAGCAATCTTACAACGTTTTCCATGCAGAGCCTGATACATTGTTAGACAAAATTGACTTTGATAAGCGGACTGCTTTGATTTTGATGACGCATTCCTTTGCCAGAGATTTGTCTTTTCTGAAAGAAGTTTTAAATGTTGATGTAAAATACTTTGGGATTCTTGGACCAACAAAACGCAAAGAAGAATTACTAGAAAACCTCTTTGAACATTTTTCAGAAACCAATTTGGAATTAATTGACAAATTAGAAAAAATAAAAAGTCCCATAGGCTTGGATATTGGATCTAAAATCCCCGAAGAAATTGCTATATCTCTTTTAGCAGAATTGATTCAAGTGTTTTGCAAATAATTACATTGAAATATTATATAAAATATTTGGACTCAAGTGACCACTTCCAACAATCTTGCCAAAAAAATCAAAAATCAATTTATCTAAGAATTTTCTTCAACGTACTCTTTTAATTTGCCTTTCTTTTTCATTTTAATATACTTCTCAACACCTTTATCTTTCGAAAGCAAATCTTTATTTTTTAAATAAAATGCTATGACTGATTCAATGCCACTTAGATAGCCTTTATTCCTCAATCCGACCTCTTCTTCCAAGTTCAATTACTTCCAAATTTTTAGGGATTCCTGCTTCAATATCAAACCGTAACAAGGTTCTAATGGCGTGAAAACCGTGATGCCCGACAGCTCCTGGATTCATATGTAAAACGTCCAGTTTTTTATCACGCATTACTTTCAAAATATGAGAATGACCACAAATGTATAAGTTAGGCTTTTCTTTTATTAAAATATCCTTCACCCTTCCTACATATCTATCAGGATAACCACCAATATGTGTCATAAAAACTTTCAATCCATCCACTTCATACAATAGGTCTTTTGGATAAACAGAGCGTACAACCTTGTCATCTATATTTCCGTAAACTGCTCTGAACTTTTTGAATTCAGCCAACTTATCTGCAACCTCAATATCTCCTATATCACCAGCGTGCCAAATTTCATCACAATCTTTAAAATGTTCGAATACCTTATCATCTAAATAACTGTGTGTATCTGAAAGCAATCCTATTTTTGTCATTTCTAATTTTATTTTTCAAGTATCTTAAAGTTATCAGTAATAAATTTTGGCAGAGGTTATCGAAGCCAACTTAAGTTTATCTATTTCTTCCAAAATGTTCATGGCTGTTAACCCAGTCGGAAGAAGAAATAGCAGAACCTAGAGATAATTCACCAGCAAGCACCGCACCTGCTACAATTTCAGCGAACTTAAACACTTTCCCTTTTCCATAACATCCAAGTACTTCTAAGGATTCTTTTTGAGTAGCAAGACTCGTTCCTCCACCATAGGTTGCAACGATCAATGAAGGAATTGTTATAGAAATGTACAAATCTCCATCAGGTGTCATTTCGTTGTACATTATACCTGCCGATGATTCTGCTACATTTGCAACGTCTTGACCTGTTGCAATAAATATTGCCGTTATAGCATTTGCTGAATGCAGCCCATTATTATTTGCTCCTGACAATATAGAACCTACATTTGCCACTCCGCCGTGAAAGAGCAATTGTTCTGGTGTCACCCTCATTTTTTCAATCAATACTTTTCTTTTCACAACAACCTCAGCGGTTACTCTTTTCCCACGTGTACGCATAATATTTATGTGAGACGCCTTTTTATCTGTGGCAAAATTTGATTCTAAGTAAAAATTCTCAATTTTATATTTTTTGTAATTATCTAATATCCAACTACAAGCAGCAGAGGTTGCACGTCCAACCATATTTTGACCTGCTGCATCTCCCGTTGAATAATTAAATCGCAAGTATGCTAACTTACTAACCAGGTAAGTATCAATTTCGATCAACTTTGCAAAGCTAGAAGTTGTTTCCGCCTCCTCAGCAATTTTATCAAAATTCTCTTTTACCCAGTCAGCAAAATCTTTGGCTCCCCTCGCATCACTGAAAACAAAAACGGGGGCTCGCTGCATTGCATCCCCAATGACCGTACATTTCACTCCTCCACTTAAATTCAAGACCTTGATTCCACGATTATAAGAAGCAACCAACGTTCCTTCAGTTGTGGCTAACGGAATTAAAAATTGACCTTTTGCATGTTCGCCATTCACTTTTAATGGACCTGCAAATCCTAAGGGCATTTGTGCAACTCCTGTAAAATGCTCACAATTGCCCTGAGTATCATGTGCGTCAAATGAATACTTCTTGATATGATTCATTTCTACACCAGTGAAGTCTTCTACAAAGTTCTGTCTTGCTTCAATGGCTTTTTCAGAATAATCATCAAAGTCATTTCTCGGTATCTTAATTCTATCAGCCTCATTCATCCCAATCAAATCCTCTACTGCAAATTTTAAATCACCAATTTGGTTTGCATTAAAAGAAATTCCTATTTCATACTTTTCATTTAACTTCAGATGAGGGATTTCACATATTATTTTAAATGTATCTCTTAAATTAAATTTCAATGATTTCTCTTCGGATATACTACCTGCACTTATCAGCACATTCTCCGTCACCTCTAATTTTACTTTATTCAAATCTATTTCTTTGCCAGAAATTTCAATAAAATTCAAAGCATTAACACTGGTATCAATCAATCTGTTTTTCAAAGAAAACTCAACACCTCTGTGGGTATTTTCCAAACTTCCATTCGTATAAAGCTGTTTCAATAATAATCCTGATACAGGCTGCATTTATTATATATTATTTAGTAAAAATATTTGA
>JAHDGP010000304.1 GCA_020627525.1 Bacteroidota bacterium | reverse complement strand
AGGCAAATTTTCTGATGCTTTTGTAGCTTGATCAATACGTTTGATACACGACCAATTTGGCTTTGTTGTAATTGTAAATTTCATCTCTTTCTTCAGGTCTGAATTTGGGTTTGTAATCATCCAAAAACTTTTCAACCCAATCAAGTTTATTTAATCTGAGTGCAATGGTAACAATATTTTTGATGGTATCATTAAACAAATATCCATCAATATAAAAGCTGTCTATTTTTAGAATTTGATTGTGAAGCTCAAACATCCTATCGTAATATTGTCGATGGCCTGCATTTATTTTATTGGCACAATAGTTTAAGGCAAAATCATAGAGTAATTTTTCATCAAAATCAAGACCTTTAAATGTATCGGTTTCTAGCAATTTTTGTAAGTCTTGAAACTTTTCATCATTTGATTGATCTATTAATAATTTAATGATATTGTAATAAGCATTTATTAAAGGAGTTTGTTTTAGAATTTGATTGTTTTCAAGTGCCTTTAGAATTTCATCTGTCAATAGAGTTTTTTTGCTTTTTTTAATAATGGTCTTTTGGTTAAGGGAAATAGCAATAAACCTGAGTTTGTTTATTAAGTAATATTTATCCAGGTTTTCGCAAGCCTCATTTATTACATCATAAATTTTGTCTTCATTTTGATTCAGTGAATTGTTAATAGATAGATAGTGATATTTGTTAACAAGAAGATCATATTGCTTTAAATAGTCTAAATGCTGCTTTACTGGTTTGGATAGATTGTTCTTTTCTGATTTTTCTAAAATTGACTTAAATTGTGTATAGAAAGCAATATCATTACAATATTCCATTAGTTTTTGTTGGTGAGTAAATTGATCATTTTGCAAATCATAATGAGTAATAAACTGTTCAATGATTTGCAAAAAGTAAGCTAACAGTCTTTGAATTTTACGTTCGTTAAAAGGTTCATCGGGATTTAACTTTTTAAAGATATTCTGTGTGTTTACCTCACAATTGTTTACAACATTTGTTTTAGTAAATTCTTGAAGTAATATGTTCATCCCATCTTTTTTATTGAAAAACGGTGAGTTAATAAAGCGTTTTAACGACTTTAGTGCAGAAGAATCAAAACTATTCAGATAATATTGTATTTTTTTTGTATTTGTCATTATAATCTTGATTTTTTATGGTAAAAATTTATGAATTTAAATTGTTGATATTCATAAGTTTACCTTCTGTTTTTGTTCTTCGATTTTCAATTTTTCAATGTAGTTAATTGAAAAAGTGTAGTTTGAAAACGGTTTGTAGCGTTTTAAATTTGACTTATAGAATTATTTAATAATTAAAAGTAAGTATCATGAAAATTTTATTGAAAAATTTAAGCAAAAGTTTATGGATCATTTGTGTGTTTTGTAGTCTAAATGCCTTTTTAGTTTTTGGACAATCCAATTGTGGCGTAATTTTCCTAAATAATGCTACAGATTGTGATGTATGTGGGCCTGGAGGAGGTTCACAGTTGAGTGTTGTTTCTGTGGCTTCTGAAGAGCTTATTGTAAAGGCAAATCCTGGTAGTTCCAAATATGAGCAACTAAAACAATCATTGGGTGTGACTGTTAAGAAAAGATTTACCAATACTGGTTTAGAGCTTTGGAAACTACCCCCTACAATGAAAGTAAAACAAGGAAGTAAAAGCACCTATATATCTAACTACAAAAGCAAAGTAGAATATATAAATGCTCAAGCTGAAATAAAGTATGCTGAACCAAACTACAAGTATGGGGTTTCATCCATAAATGATACATTTTTTAACGATCAATGGGCGCTTGCTAATACAAGTGGAAATATAAATGTACAAAAAGCATGGAATTTGCCTGGTGGTAGTGATTGTGGCTTAATTGGGCTGGTAGATTCGGGTGTAGATTGGCAACACGAAGATTTGGTTAATAACATTTATCAAAACTTAGGAGAGGATATTGATAATGACGGAAGTGTTTTGGAATGGAATGGCACAGAATGGATTTTTGACCCAGGAGATGAGAATGGAATAGATGATGATGGAAATGGATATGCAGATGATTTTATTGGATGGGATTTTGTTCACAACGACAATGATCCACGACCTGAAGTTCCTCATATGGATGTTCACGGAACGCATATTGCTGGAATAATTGCAGCAGAGGGAAATAATACTATCGGTATAACTGGAGTATGTCATACAGCGCAAGTTATGCCATTGAAATGTTTTGATATCAAAGGTGTAGGAACGATAATGGATATTATTGAAGCTTTAGAGTATTGTGCCGCCAATAATGTTAAATTGATAAACAATAGTTGGGGAGGAAATGAATGCAGTTTCTCTTTGTATGAGTCACTCCTGAATATTTTTGAAGAGGATGTTTTGTTTGTTTGTGCTGCAGGAAATAATAGTGCTAATTTATCAACCTACGATTATTTTCCTGCAAGTTATAATTTATCCAATATAGTATCTGTGATTGCTGTTGACGAATCAGGACAAGTAAATACGGGATCAAATTATGGTAAAACGGCACATATTGCCGCACCAGGAGATTGTATTATCAGTACTTTTCCTACGGGAGTACAAAGTATGAGTGTTCACATGCCAGTTTATGGAGGTAGAAATTGTTCAAGCCCAACACTAAGTGGTTATGGTTATTTGCGAGGAACCTCTATGGCTGCTGCTTATGTTACTGGTGCTTTGGGAGTACTTTTTAATCGACAACCAACAATAAATGCAGAAACAGCCAAGGACCGCTTAATTTGCAGAGCTAAACCTGTAAATGGTTTAGATAGTAAATGCAAAGCGGGAGGCGTTTTGGATGTGTTCAATATGGTAATCGGTGAAAGCGATTTAACAGTGGTCGAACAAAAAAATAGTTCTGAAACTTGTTTTTTTGTAAAACCAGATTTAACGAATGTACAATATCAATGGAATTTTGATAAAAATCCTCAATGCGATACTGATAAAGCTGCATTTATTTCTGATAAAGCTGAACCTTGTTTTGAAAACCATAATGCGTGGGACTATTGTCTAACGATTTTCGATGAATGCGGTAATGGAATTTTAAAAAAGTACGGCACAACTGGAAATAAAAAAGAGGTGGATGTAAATCAAGATTTTAATGATGATTTGTGTTCTGTTTATCCGAATCCAGTTAAAGATGTTTTAAATATCCAATATTATTTACAAGAGGACGGAGCAGTAAATATAAATATTCACAATATTGCTGGACAACAAGTAATGCACTTATCAGATAGGGCAATTCAGTATAAAGGAATGCATCAAAAACAATATCCAGTAGCAGAATTACAAAGTGGAATTTACTTTCTAGAAATAGAAACTGCTAAGGGAAAAATTAATAGAAAAGTATATAAAGAATAAAGTGTTCTTGATACTTACGCTTTACGTTCGGGTTTGAATTACCTTGTTAAGAATTATTTCTAACAAAAAATCAAAGACTCTGCTTTATTTATAAAGTAAAGTGGAGTCTTCTTTCAAAATTACAATTGCATATAAATACTAATTACTCATTTTGTTTTTAGACAACAATGATAATGGGAGAGGTATGTCAATGGGTTGGTGCTGTATTTTCCCAAAAGAAAAATGAAATATATCATTCTTGCAAGTTATAGATATAAAGGCAAATTGCTGAAAGGCCTTTAGGTACCGAAATGTAATTATTAAAGTACTAAAAAATAGAGTAGGCACTAATTATTTTAGTTTTACAAAATCTATAATTATGATAAAATATAGAATCTCGATTTTAATGATGTTTCTAATTGCTTTTTATGCAATAGGTATAAATGCGCAAATAGATATTGGTGGAATTCCGTATAGTTTTACCAAAGAATTTCAAAATCAATTTGCTAAAGAACCTGTTCCGATAATGGAACTTGCCAAACCAGATATTGAAAAGGCTATTAAAGAAGATAAGTACTCCGATTTGTATCGTTTTGGATTAACTGTTCAAACCAACTTCAACATGAACAACTCTGGAAAATGGGTTGAACTGCCAAACGGTGATCGTATTTGGAGAGTAAAAATCACCTCTCCTGATGCCAAATCTTTGTTTTGTACTATGACAGATTTTTATTTACCAGATGAAAGCTTTTTATATATTTACAGTGATGATAAAAGTACTATAAGAGGAGGGTATTCAAGTTTCAATAACAAAGATTCAGAAAGTTTTACTTTTTCTCCTATAGAAACAAGTTCCATCATCTTAGAATATTATGAACCTAGTCATGTTAAAGGAAAAGGTAAGTTTAATATTAACCAGGTGTATTATGGTTATAAAAATGAAGAAGAATATGTTTATAAAAGTGGAGATTGTGAGTATGAAAATCTTTACTGCCATCCTGAACCTACAAATGGGCATCATGGTTTCCGAGGAGTAGCAAAAATGACTATTCCAACAGATGATAGCGCATATTGGTGTAGTGGGTCATTGATTAATAATACAGAAGAAGATAAAACACTCTATTTTTTAACAGCTGCCCATTGTGTTTGCAATTTTGATGTTTATTATAATTTTATTATGTTCGATTTTTTCCATGAAGAAACTTGTGAAACTGAAATTTATACAGATGAGTTAAAACTGTTTGGCTGTGAAGTTGTAGACGATGATCCCACTGTGGATGCAATGTTGTTAAAGTTAACAGATGATATGCCAGCAAACAGAACAGTATTTTTTAACGGTTGGGATAGAACTAGTATTATGCCCCCCACTTCTTATGGCATTCATCATCCTATGGGAATGCGGAAGAAAATATCTATTGCAAGCAGTCTTGGAATTCTAGGTAGCTCTGAAGTTCCTTGTCATCCAGATCCAGGGTATTCTAGTTATATTGTTGTTGACTTTGAACACGGAGGTATCGCTGGAGGTTCTTCAGGAAGTCCTTTGTTTAATTCAGATCATAGAATTGTTGGTCAACTTCTTGGAACTACAGATCCTAGCTATGATCCAGATGAACCTAGTCCAGTGTGTTTAGGCAATTATTATGGTAGGCTCTATAGCTCTTGGGATAAGTTTGATTCATACTTATGCCCAACTGCAAATTGTCCAGATGTTTTGGATGGTTTAGAAAATAAACCATCAAGCTGTCGAGTATCTTCACTAAAACCAACGGATAAACTAACTTTCGGAAAACTTTCTCAATTAATTGCTGATAACTTGGATAACAATTTCATCCAAGCACAAGAAGCATTTGTAACTCATGAGAAAGAGATTTTTAATTTATTAGAATCTAATCAAAACAAGAAATTACACGACTTGTACAACCAAGTGAAAAAAGAAGGTTACAGACTGTTGTTAAATGCTTTCGCTTATGATAAAGAAATTCAAGTATCGAAAGAACAATATATGTTGATGGATGAATTGCTAACAGAATTGAAAAATGAAACTTCAATAAGAGGACTTAAAAGTGAGATAGCGAAAGTTCAAAGTTATTTGCCAGTCGTTATTGAGAAGGAATTGAAGAAGGCGATAATTGGTTTTGATAAAGCAAGTGAAATCATTGCTTATAAAAATGAAAGAAACTCCTTAATAACAGGTCCACAAGTTGCTTTGTTGAATAATGCATCAAGTGTTTCAACCTTGACATTTAACTCAAAAAGTCTTCAAGGAGCTATAACGGTAAATCTTTACGATGTAATCGGAAACAAAGTTAAAACTATTACAGAGAAAGAGTTGCTAATAGATGGATCGTTTAAATACAATATTGATAAAGGTAATTTGTCAAGTGGCATTTATATGATACAGGTTCATTATGAATCAGAAAATGATA
>JAHDGP010000303.1:3730-5779 GCA_020627525.1 Bacteroidota bacterium | reverse complement strand
TAGCCTGATTTTCCTGTGAATCTTCATATCTGCCTTCAAGCCATTCTGAGCATTCATCGAAGGTTGCAAAGCAATGGGATTGCTCAACCATATTCGGAACAATACCAAAACGATTAAACATCTCTAGTGGTTGACCATGTAAATCAATAAATACTACATCAATATTGTTCTTTTTTAAACCCTTAATTACATCTTCCATTGCATAAACGCCCGACTGATCTACAAAAGGAACAGCTCTCATATCTATAATAATAACATAGACACCTGGAATTTCATTTACAAAATCCTGGAAACGTGAACTGAACCCAAAAAAGAGCGGTCCATTGATTTTTTTGTAATATACATGATTGCTGACAAACTTGAATGAATCGTCCTCATCTTCATCTTTATCTACCCAAGGAATATTTTTAGAAACATCAGATAAGGGGGCTACTTGTGTTTGTTCGTCAACAACATCTGAGAATTTTTTCATAAACAATAAGGAAGATATAATTAATCCAATAGCAACTGCTTCAATTAATCCAACAAAAACAGTTAGACCTAATACCAGTAACATAACCATCAACTCACTGAGTGGTAATTGCCTTAAGTTGCCTAAGCCTCTATAATCCATGACTCCAATTCCTACAGTTATCAAAATACCTGCAAGTACGGCTGATGGAATTTTAGAAGCCAATGGTCCCAACGACATTAAAACTACTAGCAATAACAATGCTGCAATCATACCTGAAATCCGAGTCATTCCTCCAGAGTTGATATTTACAACTGTCCTGATGGTTGCACCCGCACCTGGGATTCCACCAAATATCGCAGCGATTGAATTTCCTATTCCTTGTCCTACTAACTCCCTGTCAGGGTTGTGCTTCGTCTTGGTCATATTATCTGCAACAATAGATGTCAGCAATGAATCTATTGCGCCCAGAGCAGCAAGGGAGGCGGCTGTAAAAATGTAGGGGCTTATTTGCGCAAAACTAAATCCACTAAACATCTCCAGATTGAGTGGCGGAAAGCCTGTGGGAATATTGCCAATTGCTCGATATTCGGGAAGGATAAAATAAGCACCAATAGAGACCACTAACAAGGCAACCAATGTACTTGGTATGACTGTGGTTATCCGCTTAAATCCGAATACTATCAAAATGGTTAATAAGCCGAGAATAAGGTCTACAATGTTTATGTTTTTTACCGCTCTTCCAAACATTTTTAATGAACCAATAACACCAGAAGATTCTTTAGCTGCCAAAGCTTTTGCCTCTTTCATAATGTCTGGTTGTTTGATGTCTCCAGCACGTTTAACAGTCTCTTTAAAATCTTCCAAAACTAATATATCTTCCGCCGCTTCTTCTTTTAATATTCTTTTAAATATAACTTCTTCTGCTTCTGGTATAAATTTATCCACAAAGTTTTTATCTTCTTTTGGATAATATCCAATCAGAGGAAGTAATTGAGTGATCAGAATTATGACGCCAATTCCAGTCATAAAACCTGAAATAACAGGGTAGGGTATAAACCGAATATATTTTCCGATTTTCATAAACCCTAATCCAATTTGAAAAATACCTGCTAGGAAAAATACCATCAGAATGGAGGGCAATGCTCGTTCTAAGTCGCCCTCATTTGCTCCAATAATTCCTGAAATGATTATCATACTTACGGCAGTCATAGGAGCTGTTGGACCAGATATTTGCGTATTGGTACCACCAAAAAGAGCCGCAAAAAAACCAATAAAAATAGCACCATACAAACCAGCTGCTGCACCCAAACCAGATTGCAAACCAAAGGCAAGAGCCAGCGGAAGGGCTACAATACCTGAGGTTATTCCTCCAAATAAATCTCCTTTAATGTGTTTGAAATCAAAATCAAAAAAACCTTTCATATTATTATTTCTTTATCTAACCTACGCCAAAGATATAGCTTTGTTGACTTGTTTGTTTTGATGAGTATAATATTTCTATAAAGAATAGTTGTTTATGACCATCTTTTCCACATTTAAGATAAGTGGTAAGATCAAATTAACATACATAAATATCTTTCACAAAAATTGATTAT
>JAHDGP010000303.1:0-3630 GCA_020627525.1 Bacteroidota bacterium | reverse complement strand
TTAGACATGTAAAAACGCTCGACAAAACTGTATAGCATCCTTACTTCATCTTGTTCATAATAGATCATTGCTGTCAACTTTTTGGCATCTGTTTTAAAAAACGTGTCTGCATACGAAACGTTACCTAAATAATCAAGAGCTTTGTTATATTCTTTTTTGTAAAATAAAAGATGCGCAAAGTTATAATTGTAGACATCCTCCCTATGATCTGGATGGATTTTTTCCTTGTGGTCTAGCAAAAAATCTTCAATCCATTCCAATTCATTAAGTCTAAGTCCGGTAGTTACTATATTTTTTATAGTATTAGGAAAAATATAATTATCAATATAGAAAAATGAAGTTTTTAAAGCTGCTTGATACAATTGAAATATTTCAGTATAATAATTTCTATGTCCGGCGTTTATTCTAAGCGCACAATAGTTGATAGAGAAATCATATAATAATTTTACGTCATGTGCATCTTGGATTTGATCTCCTGCCTCCAGAATAGATTTTAAACTTAAAAAATTTTGCTCATTATTTTGGTCTTTAATAAACATTAATGCATTGTAAAAAGCCTTTATATGCGGATTGTTATTAAACTTTTCAAGTTGTGCTTGCTTCAGAATCAAATCGATCAAATGCTCATCTTCCTCAAATTTTCTTACAGTTTTATCATTAAAAAAATGACACAGTAGCTTTAAATTTACGGACAAACTATAAATTTGAAAATATTTAATTGTTTGATTCAATTCTTCATAGCGTTCTGTTTGATTATTTATAGAATAATAATTAAATTTGTCTAAAGACAGTAAATACTGATGTAAATAATCTGATTCTTTGTGCTGACCGTTTTTCTTTAATACTGTATCAAGTTTTTTTTGAGTTTTTTTTAGATGTTCATATAAGTATTTTTCTGCATAAAATGATAGTAAACCAAACTGTTGACTTGTATCATTTTTTTGAATTTTACTGTGTACAATAAACTGCTCAACCAACTTAATGAAGGATGAAATGAGTCTTTGAATTTTTTCGGGATCAAATCGTTTGCTCGGAAACAGTTTTTTTGAAATAACAGCCTTGCTTAACTTTTTTTCATTGTTAAAATCAGGGGCATATTTAACTATATATCTATATAAATCCAGAATTTCTTTCTTTTTGTTAAAGAAAGGAGATGAAATGAAATTATCTAGAGACTTAAGTTCTTTTTTGTCAAAGGTTTTTAATATATCAAAAACTGGATCAGCGATCATTCTAACTAAGTTTTTTAAAAGTGTTGTTTTTTTAGCGCATTGAAAATCAACAGTTTGTGTTTGTTTTCATCATTTTTTGATACGGAAGCCATCAAAAATGTAATTTCAAAAAGCAACTTTTCAAATGATATTTGTACTGTTGATTAAAATAATTAAGTAAATATAAAAGTACCATGATAAAAAAGATAATAATTCCCGTTATTGTATTGACAATATGTCATTTTTTTGCAACTAACATCTACGCGCAAACACCTTGTAGTATATCAGGTGGAGTTCAAGCAAGTGTTGTGAATATTGATGCAGATGAGTTTTTAATTTCATTTGACCCAAATGCCACTAGAGTTTCTAAATCAGTAAAAGGAGGAACAGCTGTTGGTTGTTCAAGAGGACAATTGCTAAAAGATTTAGGCGCAACTGTTAAAAAAACAATTCCACAATTGGGTATTGAAGTTTGGGAAGTTGATTTGCCACTTCTTTACAAGGGAGATATTTTTGATGATATTAGAAATCTTATGGATGTAATAGCAGCAAGAGTTTCTTGTGTTGAATCCATTCAGCCAAACTTTTTATACACTGTAGATTCTAGCCCTAATGACCCAAGTTTTGATTTACAATCAAATTTACATGGTGACGGTTGTAATTCTATTGGTGCTGAAGCTGCCTGGAATGTTAGAACAGGAGATGCCAATAGAGTAGTTGGTATTTTGGACACAGGTATTGATTATCTGCATCCAGACTTAGCAGCAAATATATGGGTGAATGTCGCTGAGTTAAATGGAGATCCAGGTATTGATGAAGATGGTAATGGCTATTTTGATGATATTTATGGCTATGATTTTGCAAATGATGACGCAAACCCATATGATGATTATGTTAATGATGATGGAGACAATGTAGGTCACGGCACGCATATGGCAGGTATCATTGGAGCAGTAGGTAATAATGGAAGAGGTATTACAGGTATTAACTGGGAAGTACAAATGATGGCATTAAAATGTTTTAATGATACAGGGGTTGGTAAAACAAGTGATATTATTCAAGCGATTTATTACAGCCTTGACAAAGGAGTTCTTTTAACAAATAACAGTTGGGGAGGCGTAGAGTGCGACGGTGCCTTATACTTAGCTATTGAAGATGCAGGAGATGCTGGTCAATTGTTTGTAACCTCAGCAGGAAATGGAAGTGCTGATATTGATGCAAATGATTACCTACCTGCTGCCTATGATTTAGATAACATTATGACGGTAATGGCTTCGGATGATTCTGACCAAGCAAGTTCTAATTTTGGAGCTACAAAAGTTGACATTGCAGCACCAGGAGTTTATATTCCGAGTACAGCACCTAATAATTCTTATTTTTATGGATCGGGTGCTTCCATGGCAACAGCACACGTTACAGGTGCCGCAGTTTTAGTTTGGGCAGAAGATTTAACAGATACAAATTTAGATGTTAAAGATAAAATAATGTGTCGTGCTGATAATTCTAGCAATTTGGATAATTTAAGTAGTGGACGTTTGGATGTTGGAAATATCGTAGATTACGGTTCGCACATAGATTTTAATATAGATTTTGATTGTGAATCAGACGCAACTGTAAATATTTCATATGATGCTCGTTCTTGTAGTGCTTTAAGCGGTGGTTTAGGAGGCGGTTTCAATACCACGATCCCAAATTCATTTTCAGCAGCAAGTCATAGCTGGGATTTCGGAAATGGTCAAACGAGTAGTAGTGAAACTGGAAGTGTTAATTTTTCAAATTCAACTAACTATAATATTTGTCTGGATATAACTGACCAATGTGGTTATACCTCTACAGTTTGTAAGACTAAAAACATTGCTGTTCCTGAAATGGAGTTGGAGTACGAAACAACAGAACCTCAGCTATTTGGTGCTTACAGAACAAATGTTCATATGTGTGGAGGTACAGAGCCTTTTACCTATGATTGGTTATATGGTGGAAATCAGCACGCAATAATTAGCGAAAGACATATGAGAGTAGAGCATAATAACAGTTCAGCTTTTTCATTTAAAATAACTGATAATGATGGAAGGGTATTTACTTATGTTTATGACCCAGCTCAGTCAAGAGTATCTGTAAGTGAAGGAGCAACTTTGAGTAATGAAAGCCAGTTAACGAACGAAATTGCATTAAAGAATGAAGCAACTGTATTAAATACAAATAACAACCTGTCGCATAAAATTTATCCAAACCCTGTTCAAGATGTGTTTGCAGTTGAGTACGATTTAGAAACAGCAGGTATGGTAGACATTAACTTGTACGATGCAAGTGGAAGACTAATAGAAAGATTATATAACAATGAACAACTAGCTGGTAAGCAAACACATCAATTTGATATTCAAGACTTGAAAAGTGGTATTTATTTCTTAAAAGTAAATAC
>JAHDGP010000302.1 GCA_020627525.1 Bacteroidota bacterium | reverse complement strand
TGCAGTCATTGTAAAGAGAAAAAATCAGATAGCCTTATTCATAGTGGGAAAATTGAAGGATTTTTATTAAAAACGCCAATAACCAGAATTTAGTCTAACGGATGATCGGAGTTAAAAGTTTAGGGATAATCTTATCAAATTTAGAGAAATTTAATCTGACAGTATTTTGGTTTTCGCAAGGAAAAATTTTAAAATAACAAAACTAACCAATCCGATAACTGCCCAAATTCCAGCTTGTCGATAATCCATAAATATCAATTTTCCTAAACAGAATAAAATGGAGTAAGTAAATAAAATTGCAGAGATCCAACAAGTAAACAAATATCCAATTTTGCTTTTTTGACCACTGTGATTGGTCAAATGTTTGATAGGATTCCAGATACCATCAGGTCTGATTTTATTGTAAAATTTTATTAAATGTTCTTCTTTTTCAGGTGGAGTAATATAGGTTACAACCAACCAAGTTAAAGTGGTTATTCCTACTGTAAAAAAGAAACTGTTTGGAAACTCCCAATGTAAAACAAATTTACTAATAGCATATGCGATGAAAGGGGTGATGGTTGCAGCAATTTCAGAAAAGGCGTTTATTCTCCACCAGTACCATCTCAAGATTAGCACTAAACCAAGTCCTGCACCACATTCGATTAAGAATCCCCACATTCCGGCAATACTGTTTATTTGACTAGCTACCAAGATTCCAATCACAGTTAACAATATTGTTGTAATTCTTGCAATGCCTACCTGTCTGCTTGGAGGAGCCTCTTTATCAATAAATCTCAAATAAAAATCATTCACCAAATAACTTGCTCCCCAATTCAACTGCGTAGAAATAGTACTCATATACGCAGCAAAAAAAGAAACCAATAACAATCCTTTTACACCTGCTGGAAGAAAATCTCTCATAGCATAAACGAAACCAATTTTAGCATCACTGCCTTGCAATTCTGGATACAAAACAGTAACGCAAAGTGCTACAATAATCCACGGCCACGGACGAATACAATAATGGGCAATTTGGAAAAATAAGGTTGCATAAACGGCGTGTTTTTCATTTTTTGCACTCATCATTCTTTGAGCGACATAACCACCTCCACCTGGTTCAGCTCCAGGGTACCAGCTTGCCCACCAAACAAAGGCAAAATATGCGACGAAGGAACCAAGCCCTAAAACGAGCGTTTCTCCTATGGACTTATCGCCAATTTCCGGGAAAAACCTTCTCGACCAATCTGGCGTTTGCTCAATTAATCCTGACATTCCACCAATTTGTTCAGTATCTAAAACAAAGTAGGCAAGTAAAATACAGCCTATCATTGCCACAACAAATTGAATAGCGTCTGTTATCGCAATGCCCATTAACCCAGAGATAGAGGAGTAGATTGCTACTAAGAACATCATTCCTCCACAAATCATTAGAGCGGTGGCAGGAGGTGTACCAAAAAATCCTTCCAGTAAAGTCATTAATGCAAGGTTTACCCAACCAATGATAATGACATTAATGAAGAGACCTAAGTAAATAGCTTTGAAACCCCGCAAAAAGGCAGCGGGTTTGCCCGAATAGCGGAGTTCTATCAGTTCAACTTCCGTTAATACGCCTGATCGACGCCAAAGATTTGAAAAGAAAAATGTGGTCAACATTCCACCTGCTAAAAAATTCCACCAAAGCCAATTGCCTGAAATTCCGTTACTTGCGACCAATTCCGTCACTGCTAAGGGAGTATCAGCTGCAAAGGTGGTGGCTACCATCGAGATACCAGCAATGTACCACGGCAAATTCCTTCCTCCTAAAAAAAAGTTGTCTAAACTTTTTCCAGCTTTTTTCGCAAATGATAATCCAATGATAACAATTAGCGAAATAAAACCCAAAATTACAATCCAATCAATAGTAGCTAGCATGGCAGGTCTTTGTTAAATCGTAAAATTACTCAATTTTAATTAAGTTTGAGGAATTATTATTTAACATTAATTTGTTATATTAACAAATTGAAATAATACTGTAATACTTAAGTAATTAGATTAATCTTATTGAATCTGATATTCAATTGGTTTGGCTAAAGATTATTTGTACTTTTGTGGATTACAACTAATTGAACACTAAAACTGGGAAATGGCGACCAGAACAAGAAAAACAACACGGAAGAAAAGGAAAACTAAAAATTCTAATATTTGGATGAACCGTCAGTTTCATCTGTTTATCAGCGCAATACTCTTATTATTTAGTTTGTTGCTGATGATTGCCTTTACTTCATACTTATTCACTTGGGAATTGGATCAGAGTCATTTTAAACCTATGAGTTTTAGCTTTATTTTTAGTGATGCAAAAGTTGCTAACAGTATGGGGCGATTGGGTAGCTTTTTATCTCATTTGTTTTTTCACAGCTTTGGACTGTCCTCTTACTTATTTGCCTTTCTGACATTTGCCGCAGGGATGCGTTTATTGCTTCCGCAAAAAATGTTCTCCTTTGTAAAGGTGGCGAAATATACCTTTCTGGCATTGCTTATTGGTACAATAACATTAGGTTTTTTCTTTAAAGGCAGTGCATTTAATTATGGCGGTGTTTTTGGAAATAGTGTTAGTAATTCCTTGGTCAATTTCATTGGTTTTTATGGAACAGGAATATTGTTGATTTTTGGATTGACATTGTTTTTGATTTTTACTTTTAATTATAATTTTGATACTTTCTTAAATTCATTAATTAGAGTATTTAATTTTAAAAAACCGGCTTATAAAACGAGCAGTAAGACTGCTTCTTCTGGTAAAATAGGAAATCCATTTTCAGGGTTTATGGATGGTATTAGATCTATAAAAGATATGAAAGGACCATCTTTCACAAAATCGAAAACCAGGAAATCGAAAAGTAATATTGCTGATAAAGATTTTGAATTGCCAGATGTAGACATTGAAACAGTAAAGAAAGACAATATAAATAAGAGTATTGAATTTGAAGTTAAGCCTGGTAAAAATGAGGCAACTAAGACCTCCAAATTAGGTGTTTCCTCTAAAAATAAAACCAATGTGACTGCTCCATTAGGTGGTAAGGATGATTTGATTATTGATTATGGCAACGAAGATGAAGCGGTTGTTGACTCTACACCTTCTATGTTACAAGATTCGCTGGATAATGATCCTACAAAAGCGGTAATAGAACAAGGTGATTATGATCCTACCAAGGATTTGTCAAAATATACTTTGCCTCCACTTAACTTATTGGAATATTATGGCAATGATCAAATGAAGGTTGATCGTACAGAGTTGGAGAAAAATAAAGAGCGTATTGTTGAGACGCTGTTAAATTATAATATTGAAATTGAAAAAATTAGAGCCACTCCCGGTCCGACTATTACACTGTATGAAATAGTGCCGGCCCCTGGAGTAAGAATTTCAAAAATAAAATCTCTGGTTGATGACATCGCTTTGTCACTTGCCGCTTTGGGAATCAGAATTATTGCTCCAATTCCAGGAAGGGGAACAATTGGTATTGAGATTCCAAATGACAATAAAAAGATTGTTCCGCTAAGAGAGTTGTTGGCCTCTGATATTTTCCAAAAAACATCAATGGAATTGCCTGTTGCAATTGGAACAGGAATTAGAAACAAAGTATTCGTTGCGGACTTAACAAAAATGCCTCACCTTTTGATGGCGGGAGCAACAGGACAAGGAAAGTCAGTTTGTATCAATACATTATTGGTTTCGTTGCTTTATAAAAAGCATCCTTCAGAAATGAAATTTATAATGATTGATCCCAAGAAAGTGGAGCTCTCAATTTATGACAATATTAAAAGGCATTTTCTTGCTTCTTTACCAGATGAAGAAGATCCAATTGTTACCGATACAAAGAAAGTTATTCATACGCTGAATGCACTTTGTATAGAAATGGATAATCGTTATAATTTGTTGAAAGCGGCGCAAGTAAGAAATATAAAAGAGTACAATAAAAAATTCATCAAGAGGAAATTAAATCCAGAAAATGGACATCGTTTTTTACAATATTTTGTTTTGGTAATTGATGAGTTTGCGGATTTGATAATGACGGCTGGTAAGGAAATAGAAGTTCCTTTAACAAGGCTGGCTCAATTGGCGCGTGCTGTTGGAATCCACTTGATTATTGCAACACAAAGACCAACAGTGAATATTATTACTGGTACAATTAAAGCAAATTTCCCTGTCCGAATTGCATTTAGAGTATCATCTAAAGTCGATTCGAGAACAATTATCGACATGGGAGGAGCGGAGCAACTGATTGGACGAGGTGATATGATTTTGGTTCAAGGAGCGGATTCTTTCCGTTTGCAAGGAGCCTTAGTTGATACGCCAGAGGTTGAAAGAGTAACCGATCACATTGGGGGACAAATGGGTTATCCAGGACCTTTCGAGTTGCCTGAATACATTGATGAAAAAGAGGGCAAGAAAGGCGGTAAGATGGATATGAAAAGGGATAAACTGTTTGTTGATTCTGCTAGAATTGTCGTAGGGAGTCAATCGGGTTCTACTTCCTTAATTCAAAGAAAATTGAGTATTGGTTACAATAGGGCAGGGCGTATTATGGATCAATTGGAAGCGTCGGGAATTGTGGGTGCTGCGCAAGGCAGTAAGCCAAGAGATGTTTTTGTCCACGATTTAACAACCTTGGAGGAATTGATGGATGCGAATGGTTGGAAGGAATAACAATGATGATGACGTTGGTGTTGTTTGTGTTTGTGTTTGTGTTTGTGTAGAGACGTAGCATGCTACGTCTCTACACAAACACAAACAACACCACCAACACCAACAACGTCATCATCAACACCATCATCAACATTCACACCAGCTCCAAAATCTTATTTGCAATCTGCGATTTGTTTTCGTTTTTTACTTCGAAAATATGTGTTGCTTGTTCATAAAAGACGGAACGTTCTTTAAGTGTTTTGTGAACATACTCTTTCAATTCCGAATCTGAGAGTTTGGCAACAAGTGGTCTGGTTGATTTTTGTTTTTTCAATCTGCCAAATATTGTGTCGGGAGCTACCTTTATATAAACGCTTATTGCCTTTTCATTTATAGTTTGCATATTGTCAAAAAAGCAAGGCGTGCCTCCACCAGTAGCAACAACATATTTGATTAAATTCATTGATTTTTTAAGCACTTCTTTCTCACGCAATCGAAATGTTTCTTCACCAAATTTTTTGAAGTATTTTTCAATGGACATTCTCGTATCGGCTTCTATCCAATCATCTAAATCTACAAAATCAAAACCCATTTTCTTTGCCAATGTCTCCCCAATGGTAGACTTTCCAGATGTCATATATCCTACTAAATAAATACTTTTCAATTTCTATAATTTTATTTACCTAATTTTTAATTTGCAGAACTTGATTAACAAATTCTTTCAAATATACTCTTGCCAGTTTGTATTTACGAAAAATCACTGAAAATGATGAGAAGTATTTTGTAAATCGCTGATAAAAATAATAATATCAACTTATTGAGATTGATATTTAGTTTTCATCACTGTTAAACTTGGATAAAGTTGATGGCACATTGTAAAAGTTTTTGATGTTTTTGTGATAAACGTTAAGGGTTTGAAAGTATGCCTAAGTCAATTTTAATAGTAAATATTGTTCATAAATTCATTTGCGAAATTTTTAATGTCAGACGTTTTTTTACTGTTGTAAAAAACGGATTGAGGCATAAAAGTTGATTTGATGTAACACCTTTTTTTGAACTTAGAGAATGACAATATTCTATCAAAAATTATTCAATAAAAGCAATGGTTTTTAATAAAGTGAACAATTGAACTAATTTAAAGGATGAAATTTACATTTTTTTA
>JAHDGP010000007.1:26451-33521 GCA_020627525.1 Bacteroidota bacterium | reverse complement strand
ATAATTGCGTGAAGGATAGAAAGGGAGCTGACGAAGGAAGCTGTGCGCAACACCGTACTTCGACCCTGCTGAGCAACCAAAGCGAAAGCGGAGCCCTGAGCCTGACCCGACTGATAAGAAGGGACACGCCCTAAAAATATTAGAAAAAAACAGATAAAAACCATCAAAAAATAGAATAATAGAAAAAGACTCGTATCTTTGCACAACTTTTTAAGTAAATAAATATTTAATGGGAGTTTAAGGAGTTACACCAAACTCTTTATGTGTTAAAGTCCACAGCTTCCCTCTTAAAAACTAGATTACCTTGGGTTCTCCATGGTTTTAAGAGGGCATATTGAGACAAATAAAACGATCTCCTTTAGAAAACAAAACAATATGCCTACAATTCAGCAGCTTGTTAGAAATGGAAGAAAGGTTATAATAACACCTTCAAAATCGAAAGCATTAGAGTCTTGCCCACAAAAACGTGGAGTTTGTACTAGAGTGTATACTACTACACCTAAAAAGCCTAATTCAGCTTTAAGAAAAGTTGCTAAAGTTAGGTTGACGAACGGTAGGGAAATCATTGCTTATATTCCAGGTGAAGGACACAATCTACAAGAGCACTCTATTGTACTAATAAGAGGTGGTAGAATTAAAGATCTTCCAGGAGTAAGATACCATATAGTAAGAGGTGCTTTAGATACAGCAGGTGTTTCTGATCGTAAACAAAGTAGATCAAAATACGGAGCTAAAAGACCTAAAAAATAAACATTAAAAGAACATGAGAAAGGCAAGAGCTAAAAAAAGATATTTGGCACCAGATCCAAAATTTAATGATCCATTGGTAACAAGGTTTGTAAATAACATGATGTACAGTGGAAAGAAGAGTTTGTCATTTAAGATCTTTTATGATGCAGTAGATAAAGTTGCAGAAATGTCAAATGAAGATGGATACCAACTTTGGAAAAAAGCATTGAGTAATGTGATGCCAGAAGTTGAGGTGAGGTCAAGAAGAATTGGTGGTGCAACTTTTCAAATTCCTACAGAGATCAGAAGTGATAGAAAAGTTTCAATGGGAATAAAATGGTTGATTTTGTATGCTAAGAAGAGAAACGGTAAGTCAATGAGTGAGAAGTTAGCATCTGAAATAGTTTCTGCTTCAAGAAAAGAAGGGGCAGCAGTTAAAAAGAAAGAGGATACGCATAGAATGGCTGAGGCAAATAAAGCATTCTCGCATTTTAGAGTATAATTATAAAGAAATAAAAAAAACCTAGTCAAGGCTTCTAATAAACAGAAAAAAAATGGCAAGAGATTTAAAATATACCAGAAATATCGGAATTGCAGCCCATATTGATGCTGGAAAAACGACAACGACAGAAAGAGTTTTATACTACACAGGTATTACTCATAAGATTGGTGAGGTTCACGATGGTGGTGCGACTATGGATTGGATGGAGCAAGAGCAAGAGCGTGGTATCACGATTACATCTGCTGCAACAAAAACAGAATGGTTGTGGAGAAATACTCCGTATCATATCAATATTATTGATACTCCTGGTCACGTTGATTTTACCGTTGAGGTAGAGCGTTCTCTTCGTGTATTGGATGGTGTAGTTGCATTATTCTGTGCAGTGTCTGGTGTTGAGCCTCAATCTGAAACAGTTTGGAGACAAGCGAATAGATACAAAGTTCCAAGATTAGGTTTCGTTAATAAAATGGATCGTTCTGGTGCTGACTTTCTTGAGGTTGTTAAGCAAGTGAGAGAAATGTTAGGTGCTAATCCAGTGCCACTTCAATTGCCTATTGGTGCAGAGGATGACTTTAAAGGAATTATTGATTTGATTACAAATAAAGGTATTATTTGGGATGAAGAATCAAATGGTATGAAATGGGAGGTCATTGATGTTCCTGCTGATATGAAAGCTGAAGTTGATGAATACAGAGAGAAATTGGTTGAGGCTGTTGCTGAATATGATGATTCTATTTTAGAGAAATTCTTTGAAGATCCAAACTCAATTTCTGAAGATGAGTTGATGGAAGCTATTAGAAAAGCGACAATTGACATGTCAATTATTCCAATGATGTGTGGTTCTGCTTTTAAAAATAAAGGTGTTCAAAATTTGCTTGATGCTGTTTGTACTTACTTGCCATCTCCATTAGATATTGAGGCAATTGAGGGTGTGAACCCTGATACAGAAAAGCCAGAGCTTAGAAAACCTTCTGTTGCTGAACCATTTTCAGCATTAGCATTTAAAATTGCTACTGATCCTTATGTTGGTCGTTTAGCATTCTTTAGAGTTTACTCTGGTAAATTAGATGCTGGATCTTATGTATTAAACAACAGATCTGGAAAGAAAGAGCGTATTTCAAGAATTTACCAAATGCATGCTAATAAGCAAAACCCAATTGATGTAATTGAAGCAGGTGATATTGGAGCGGCTGTAGGATTTAAGAGTATCAAAACTGGTGATACATTAACAGATCTTGATAATCCAATTGTATTGGAAAGTATGGATTTCCCAGATCCGGTAATCTCAATGGCAATTGAGCCTAAGACGCAAAAAGATCTTGATAAACTAGGAATGTCTTTAGCGAAATTAGCTGAGGAAGACCCTACTTTTAAAGTTGCATTTGATGAAAATACTGGACAAACAGTAATCAGTGGAATGGGAGAGTTGCACTTGGAAATTCTTTGTGATAGATTGAAAAGAGAGTTTAAAGTAGAAACAAACCAAGGAGCTCCTCAAGTAAATTATAAAGAGGCTATTACTAAGAAAGTAGAGCACAGAGAAGTATACAAAAAACAATCTGGTGGTCGTGGTAAGTTTGCGGATATCATATTTGAAATGATGCCAGCTGATCCTAATCCAGAAACAGGAGAAGTAGAAGATGGACTTCAGTTTATAAATGACATTACTGGTGGATCTATTCCAAGAGAGTTTATTCCTTCTGTAGAGAAAGGATTTAAAGAAGCTATCAAAACGGGTGTTTTAGCTGGTTACGAAGTGCCATCTATGAAAATTAGATTATATGATGGTAGTTTCCACAATGTGGATTCAGATGCAGTAGCATTTGAGCTTTGTGCTAAAATGGCATACAGAAATGCTGCTCCAAAAGCAGGCGCTGTTTTGATGGAACCTATCATGAAATTGGAAGTAATAACTCCGGAAGAAAATACAGGAGATGTAGTTGGAGATTTGAATAGAAGAAGAGGGTTAGTAGAAGGGATGGATATTAAAGCAGGTGCACAAGTTATTAAAGCTAAAGTGCCTTTGTCTGAAATGTTTGGTTATGTAACAACATTGAGAACAATTACATCTGGTAGAGCAACTTCAACTATGGAATTTTCACATTATGACAAAGCTCCATCTGGAATTGCGGATGAAGTAATTGCAAAAGCTCAAGGTAAAGTAAACGTAGAATAATATGGCACAGAAAATTAGAATCAAACTGAAATCTTACGATCATAATTTAGTAGATAAATCTGCTGAAAAGATTGTAAAAACAGTAAAGACTACGGGTGCTGTTGTATCGGGTCCGATACCGCTTCCTACTCATAAAAGAGTATTTACTGTTCTAAAATCGCCTCACGTAAATAAGAAATCGAGAGAGCAATTTCAGTTATGTACTTATAAAAGATTATTGGACATTTATAGTTCTACATCCAAAACGATTGATTCTCTAATGAAGTTAGAGTTGCCAAGCGGAGTTGATGTTGAAATAAAAGTTTAGAAAATGACAGGACTATTAGGTAAAAAGCTGGGTATGACCAGTATATATACAGATGTTGGTGACAGTGTTGCTTGTACGATTATTGAGGCGGGACCTTGTTATGTAACGGAAGTCAAGACAGAAGATGTTAATGGATATGACGCTGTGCAATTGGCTTTTGGTGAACGTAAAGAGAAGAACCTTAGTAAAGCACTTATGGGTCACTTAAACAAATCTGGAGTAGGTGCTAAAGCAAAGATTAAAGAGTTCAGAAACTTTCAAGAGTCTGTTGAATTAGGTTCTACTGTTGATGCAAGCCTTTTTGAAGAAGGGGACATTGTAAATGTCGTTGGTTATTCAAAAGGTAAGGGGTTCCAAGGTGTTGTTAAAAGACATGGTTTCCATGGTGTTGGACAACGTACGCACGGTCAACACAATAGAGAGCGTGCTCCAGGATCAATTGGTGCTGCTTCTTATCCAGCAAGAGTATTCAAAGGAATGCGTATGGGTGGAAGAACAGGTAATGATCGTGTTAAGGTTAAAAATCTTAAAGTACTTAAAGTATTTAAGGAAAAGAACATTATCCTAGTTAAAGGAGGAATTCCTGGTTCAAAAGGATCTATAATTATCATAGAAAAATAAGAAGATGAAACTTGATGTATATAGCATAGACGGTAACACAACTGGAAAGCAAGTTGATTTGGATGACAACATCTATGGTGTTGAAGCCAATGATCATTGTGTATACTTAGCTGTGAAACAATACTTGGCAAACCAGAGACAGTGAACACATAAAACCAAAGAGAGAAACGAAATTGCTGGTTCACGTAAGAAGCTGAAAAAGCAGAAAGGTACTGGTACGGCTCGTTTTGGGGATATCAAAAACCCTATTTTTAGAGGTGGTGGTAGAATTTTTGGACCAAAACCAAGAAACTACAGCTTTAAGTTGAATAAGAAGGTTAAAAGACTTGCTCGTAATTCAGCATTGTCTTACAAAGCTAAATCAGAAGGATTAATTGTATTGGAGGATTTTACTTTTGATGCTCCAAAAACAAAGAGTTTTGATAACATGCTTAAAAGCTTGAAGTTGGATGGCAAAAAAACACTTTTGGTTTTAAATGACTTGGACAAAAATGTCACTATGTCAGCCCGCAACATCAAATCAGCTAAAGTAGTTAATTCAGCGTCATTAAATACTTATGACATAATGAATGCAAACACTGTTTTGATTTCTGAAAAAGCTGTAGAAGCAATTGTTTAAAAGTCTAAAGAAAGAATAAAATGGCAAAGACAGTTTTAATAAAACCAGTTATAAGCGAGAAGTCAGATAAAATGGCGGAAAGTTCTAATAGATACACTTTCTATGTTCATAAAGACGCTAATAAAATTGAGATTAAGAAAGCAGTTGAAGCAATGTTTAATGTAGATGTGAAAGCTGTAAATACAAGCATTCTTCCTCGTAAATTTAAATCTCGTTTTACTAAAGCAGGTGCTTTAACAGGAACGACTACTTTAAAGAAAAAAGCGATTATCACACTTGCAGAAGGCGAGGAGATCGATTTTTACGATAATATTTAGGAAATAATTTATTAATTAATATGGTTCTTCGATAACCGACAACTATCGACAATGGCATTAAAAAAATATAAACCGACAACCCCTGGTACACGTTTCAGAGTGAGTGTTGATTATTCTGAGCTAACTAAAACAAAGCCTGAAAAGACTTTGTTGGCACCTATCCACAAAAAAGCGGGTAGAAACAGTCAGGGTAGAACAACTGTTCGTAACCGTGGTGGCGGACACAAGAGAAGATATAGAATTATCGACTTTAAACGTGATAAGCATGGCATGCCTGCGACTATTCTTTCTGTAGAATACGATCCGAATCGTTCAGCCTTCATTTCTTTAGTGAAATATGAAGATGGCGAGAAAAGATACATCATTGCTCCAGAAGGAATCAAAGAAGGTGATACTGTGATTTCAGGAAAAGGTGTTGCACCAGATTTGGGAAATACGCTTTTCATTGATGAAATTCCATTAGGAACAACAATTCACAATATTGAATTACAACCTGGAAGAGGTGGATGTATGGCAAGAAGCGCTGGGACTTATGGTCAGTTAGCGAATAAGGATGGTAAATATGCTATCATTAAATTGCCATCAGGTGAGACAAGAATGGTTTTATTGACTTGTATGGCAACCATCGGCTCTGTGTCAAATTCTGATTATAACTTGAAAGTAATAGCGAAAGCGGGACGTTCAAGATGGTTAGGCAAGAGACCTAGAGTAAGAGGTGTTGCGATGAACCCTGTAGATCACCCAATGGGTGGTGGTGAAGGTAAATCTTCAGGAGGTCACCCAAGATCAAGAACAGGATTGTACTCGAAAGGTAAGAAGACACGTAATCCAAACAAGCCTTCTTCAAGATTAATTATTGGTAAGAAAAAAAGTAGGAAATAATGGCTAGATCATTAAAAAAAGGACCCTACGTAAGTTGGAAGCTACAAAGAAAGGTCGACCGTTTGAATGAAACCGGTAAAAAGAAAGTAATTAAAACTTGGTCTAGAGCTTCTATGATCACACCAGACTTTGTTGGATTTACAGTTGCTGTTCACAACGGTAACAAATTCATTCCTGTTTATGTGACAGAAAACATGGTAGGTCATAAGTTTGGAGAGTTTTCTCCAACAAGAAATTTCAAAGGGCACTCATCTAAAAAATTAAAGTAATGGAAGCTGTTGCACGATTGAGAAATAATAAATTTTCGCCACGCAAGATGCGTATGGTTGTTGATTTGGTAAGAGGTAAAAATGTAGAAGATGCATTAAATGTGCTTAAATTCACAAAGAAGCATGCTTCTAAAGATGTTGAGAAATTAATCATCTCTGCTATTGCCAATTGGGAATCTAAAAATGAAGGCGAATCAGCGGAAGACTCAGGTCTTATTATTAAAACGATTAGAGTTGATCAAGGAAGAGTGTTGAAACGTTTTCGTCCAGCACCTTTTGGTAGACCTCACAAAATCCGCAAACGTACTAACCATGTTACCATTGTGGTTGATAGTAAAAATGAATCTGAAAATTAATAAAAGCCAGTAATTGGCACATAATTAATATGGGACAAAAAACAAATCCAATAGGTAATAGATTAGGAATCATCAGAGGATGGGATTCTAACTGGTATGGCAGTTCTAAAGATTTTGCTGACAAATTAGTAGAAGACGAGAAAATAAGAGACTATCTTCGTGCTCGTATCAATAAAGGTGGTATTTCTAGAATTGTTATTGAAAGAACATTAAAAAGAATTACCATTACTATTCACACTTCTCGTCCAGGTCATCGGTAAAGGGAGAAGTTGATAGAATTAGAGAAGAGCTT
>JAHDGP010000007.1:9310-26441 GCA_020627525.1 Bacteroidota bacterium | reverse complement strand
ACATTAAAAAGAATTACCATTACTATTCACACTTCTCGTCCAGGTATTATCATCGGTAAAGGTGGTGGAGAAGTTGATAGAATTAGAGAAGAGCTTAAGAAATTGACGAGCACTGAAGTGCAAATCAACATTGTTGAAATTCGTCGTCCAGAATTGGATGCTTACATCGTTGCAGAAAATGTTGGAAAACAACTGATTGCTCGTGTGAACTTCCGTAGAGCTTGTAAAATGGCTATTGCATCTACCATGAGAATGGGAGCTGATGGAATCAAAATTAGACTTTCTGGTCGTTTGAATGGTGCAGAGATGGCACGTTCTGAAGAATTTAAAGATGGAAGAACACCGCTTCACACATTCCGTGCAGATATTGATTATGCATTGTATGAAGCAAAAACGATTTACGGTATCATTGGTGTGAAAGTTTGGTTATGTAAAGGTGAAATTTTTGGAAAACCAGATTTATCTCCAGCGAAACCAAAGAAACAAGAGAGAAGACGTGGTGGCGGAAATAGAGGCGGCAACCGTGGTGGTGGTAGATCATAATAATTGTAATAGCAAAATAACAAGATAATGTTACAGCCGAAAAGAACGAAATATAGAAAAACCCAGAAAGGAAAGATAAAAGGTAATGCTGGAAGAGGTGCTACCATCGCTTTTGGATCTTTTGGATTGAAAGCCTTAGATGAAGGGTTCATTTCTTCAAAAACAATTGAGGCAGCTCGTGTGGCTATGACTCGTTATATGAAGAGAGAGGGGAAAGTTTGGATTAGAGTTTTTCCAGACAAACCACTAACTAAAAAACCTGCTGAGGTTCGTATGGGTAAGGGTAAGGGTGCTCCAGATAGATTTGTTGCTGTGGTAAAAGCAGGAAGAATCCTTTTTGAAGCGGAAGGGGTGCCTAGAGAAGTTGCTGAAGAAGCAATGAGATTAGCTGCTCAAAAACTTCCAATGAAAGCAAAATTTATTGTTAGACCTGATTACGCTGCTGAGTAAAATAGAAAAAGATTTATAAAAATGGCAAATAATAAATATACAACTGAAGAATTAGAAAGCTTATCTGAAACTGAATTGCTTGAGCGTTTGGATGATGATAAAAAACATCTAAGTAAACTTCGTTTCAATCATGCTATTTCTATGGTTGAAAATCCTGGGCAGATCAAAAGTGTTAAAAGAGATATTGCCAGATTGAAAACTGAAATACGTGCCAGACAAATTGGTCATAAATAATAATTCACGATGGAAGAATTAAAACAAGAAAGAACCCGAAGAAAAACAATTATTGGAATAGTTGGTTCCAATAAAATGGATAAAACAATCACGGTAAATGTCGAAAGAAAAGTGAAGCACCCTATCTATGGGAAATTCATTAAGAAATCGAAAAACTATTCTGCTCATGATGATAAAAATGAGTGCAATGAAGGTGATACAGTGAAGATAATGGAGACAAGACCATTAAGTAAAAATAAAAGATGGCGTTTAGTAGAAATTCTAGAGCGTGCTAAGTAACCTATTTTGTTTATTTGTAGCAAAATTTATTAAAGATGATTCAACAAGAAACCAGACTCAGAGTAGCAGACAATAGTGGCGCAAAAGAAGTTTTGTGTATTAAAGTGCTTGGTGGTAGTAAAAGACGCTACGCATCTGTTGGCGATAAAATTATTGTAACTGTTAAAGATGCAATGCCAAGTGGTGGAGTCAAAAAAGGAGTGGTTTCTCCTGCTGTTGTAGTGAGAACCAAAAAACAAGTGAGACGAAAAGATGGATCGTACATCCGTTTTGATGACAATGCTGTTGTCTTACTTAATGCTGCTGATGAACCAAGAGGTACGCGTATCTTTGGTCCTGTTGCTAGAGAGCTTCGTGAAAAGGAATATATGAAAATTGTTTCACTTGCTCCAGAAGTATTATAATTGAATTTCAAGCTTGAGAAAAATGAAAAATAAAAAGAAAAATATCAAGTTTCACATCAAAAAAGGCGATACTGTTAAGATATTGAGTGGAAACAGTAAAGGGAATACTGGAACTGTACTTGCTGTTGATAGACGCAAATATCGTGCAATCGTTGAGGGTGAAAACATGATTAGTAAGCACACTAAGCCTACTTCTGAATCTCCTGATGGAGGTATTATAGAAAAGGAAGCGGCTATTCACATTTCAAATTTGATGTACGTCGATGCCGCTGGAACACCAACAAGAATTGGTAGAAAAGTTGTAGATGGTAAAATTGTACGTTATTCTAAAAAAACTGGAGATATAATCGACTAGTAATGGACAAGATAAAATTAAGATTAAAAGAAAAATACGATAACGAGATTGTTAAATCCTTAATGGAGCAATTTCAGTATAAGTCTGTTATGCAGGTTCCTAAGTTATTGAAAATCTGTTTAAACCAAGGTTTAGGTGCTGCAACCCAAGATAAAAAGATCGTTGATGTTGCCATCAATGAGATGACTATGATCACTGGGCAAAAAGCAGTTGCAACGATTGCTAAGAAATCCGTATCGAACTTTAAGTTGAGAGAAGGAATGCCTATTGGATGCAGAGTAACTTTGCGTGCTGAAAGAATGTGGGAATTCATTGACAGATTGATTTCTGTTTCACTTCCTCGTGTACGTGATTTTAGAGGTGTAAATGATAAGAGTTTCGACGGTCGTGGTAATTATACAATGGGTGTTACTGAACAAATTATTTTCCCTGAGATCAATCTTGATAAAATCAATCGTATTTCTGGTATGGACATCACTTTCGTAACAAGTGCAAAAACAGATGCAGAAGCATTTGCACTTTTGAAAGCTTTGGGAATGCCATTTAAAAATCAAAACAAACCATCTTAAAGTTATGGCTAGAGAAGCAGTAAAAGCAAGAGAAAGAAAAAGACAAAAGTTAGTTGCAAGATACGCCGCTAAAAGAGCTAAATTAAAAGCAGAAGGTGACTATGAAGCTTTGGATAAAATTCCTAAAAATGCTTCACCTGTTAGATTGCACAACAGATGTAGATTGACAGGGCGTCCTAAGGGCTATGTTCGCTTTTTCGGTATTTCGAGAGTGAAATTAAGAGAATTGGCCGTGAACGGTAAAATTCCTGGATTAACTAAAGCAAGTTGGTAAAAAAATAGTAGTATGTCAGCAATTACAGATACAGTAGCAGATTATTTGACAAGAATTCGTAACGGCATTATGGCCAAACATCGAATCGTAGAAATTCCAGCGTCTAATCTTAAAAAAAGAATGACGGAAATTCTATATGAACAAGGATACATTTTCAGATATAAATTTGAAGATACTCCAAACAATCAAGGAGTAATTAAAATAGCTTTGAAGTATGATCCAGCAACAAAACAATCTGCAATTACTAAATTAATTCGTTACAGTAAACCAGGACTTCGTAAGTATTCTGGTGCTAGTGATGTTCCAAGAGTTATTAACGGATTGGGAATCGCCATTGTCTCTACTTCAAGAGGAGTAATGACAGACAAACAAGCCCGCGAGCAAAAAGTTGGTGGCGAGGTTTTATGTATGGTTTATTAAAAAAAAGAAAAGAATTGAGTTATGTCTCGTATAGGAAATGCACCAATATCAATACCTAGTGGAGTCAGCATAGAAGTTGACAAATCCAATGTCGTTACTGTCAAAGGACCAAAAGGTGAACTAAAACAACCAATAAACTCTGAAATGGTCGTTGAGATCGAAGACGGAGTATTGAATGTAAAACGTCCAACCGAACAAAAACGCCACAAGGCTTTTCACGGTTTGTACCGTTCTCTTATCAATAACATGGTTGTAGGTGTTTCAGATGGTTATAAAAAAGAATTGGAGCTTGTTGGTGTCGGTTATCGTGCAACAAATACAGGCAACTTATTAGAATTGATGCTTGGTTTTTCCCACCCTATCTACTTTATGGTGCCAGGAGAAATTAAAGTAAACACTGTTTCTGAAAAAGGTAAAAACCCTATCGTTCAGTTAGAAGGTATTGACAAACAACTTATCGGTCAGGTTTGTGCTAAAATTAGAGCATTCAGAAAACCAGAACCATATAAAGGAAAAGGTATCAAATTCGTTGGTGAAGAAATTAGAAGAAAAGCAGGTAAGACAGCTGCCAAATAATAGGGTCGCATAATTTAAAAATCTATTTATAAAGATGGCTATCAAGACAAAAAGTACAAGAAGAAGAAATATCAGATATAAAATTCGTAAAAAGATCGAAGGATCAGCGAATTTGCCACGTCTATCTGTTTTTAGAAGCAATAAATGTATTTATGCACAGTTGATTGATGATATTGCAGGGCATACATTAGCAGCTTCTGATTCAAAGTCAGTATCTGGTACAAAAACAGAAGCCGCCAAAGAAGCAGGTAAAAAAATAGCTGAAAAAGCAAAAGCTGCTGGTATTGAAAACGTAGTTTTTGACAGAAGTGGTTACTTGTACCACGGACGTATTAAAGCATTTGCGGAAGGTGCCAGAGAAGGTGGCTTGAAATTCTAAATAAAAAAAGATAATCACTCAATAAGCAAAATATAGTATAGTGAAATCCAATAATAAACAACAAAGAGCGAAAACAGCAGACTCTGATTTAACTGACAAAGTCGTTGCTATAAACAGAGTTGCCAAAGTAACAAAAGGTGGTCGTACCTTTAGTTTTTCAGCTATCGTAGTAGTTGGAGATAGAAATGGTTCTGTTGGTCACGGTCTTGGTAAAGCACGTGAGGTAATTGGTGCTATTACTAAAGGAAAAGAAGAAGCATCTAGAAGTATGATCAAGGTGCCTATACACAATGGAACAATCCCGCATCCACAGCTTGGTAAATATGGAGCTGGTAAAGTGATGTTGAGACCTGCTTCTAAAGGTACAGGTGTTATTGCTGGTGGTCCAATGCGTGCTGTTTTGGAAAATGCAGGAGTAACCGACGTGATTGGTAAATCTTTAGGTTCTTCTAATCCTCACAATATGATCAAAGCAACTATTGATGCTTTGCAAAAATTGAGAGATCCAAGAACTGTTGCAAAACAAAGAGGTATCAGCATGAATAAATTGTTCAACGGTACAGACTAGTCAACGCAAAAAAATTAGGAAAATGGCAAAAGTTAAAATAACTCAAACAAAAAGTGTTATTGATCGTTCTAAACGTCAAAAGTTAACTGTTCAAGCATTAGGTTTGAGACATATTCATCACACGATTGAAAAAGAGTTGACTCCTCAAATTGAGGGTATGATAAAAAAAGTGAATCACTTGATAAAAGTTGAAGAAGCTTAATCAGTAATCTAGAAATTTAAGATAGTTATGGAATTACATAATTTAACACCAGCTGCTGGTTCAGTAAAGAAAAGAAAGCGTGTTGCACGTGGTCAAGGGTCTACCAGAGGTGGTACTGCAACTCGTGGACACAAAGGATACCAATCTCGTTCTGGATATAAAAGTAAAAGAGGTTTTGAAGGTGGACAAATGCCTTTGCAACGTCGTATTCCTAAGAGAGGTTTCAAAAACATAAATAGAGTAGATTATGTTGCTATGAACTTAGATACGGTTCAGACGCTTGTAGAGAAACATAGCATCTCTGAATTTTCTTTTGAGAAACTTCGTGAGCTAAATATCGTAGCTAAGAACGACAAAATAAAAATCTTAGGTAGAGGTGAACTTAAATCATCTGTTCGTTTTAAAGTTCACGCTGCTAGCAAATCCGCTGAAGAAGCTATTCAGAGTGCTGGTGGTAGCATAGATTTGATTTAATATTTGAGAAATAATCTCGATAATTCGAGTTGATAATAAGTGATATGAATAAGCTAATTGAAACCATCAAAAATATCTGGAATATTGAAGAACTCAGAAGTAAAATTCTTTATACTTTATTGCTGGTTCTTATTTACCGTATTGGTTCTTATGTAACGCTTCCAGGTATTGACCCCAATGGGCTTGCCAATTTACAAGAAACTGGTAGTTCGGGTCTATTAAATTTGCTTAACATGTTTGTCGGGGGATCTTTCGTTAGAGCCTCTGTTTTTGCATTAGGTATAATGCCCTACATTTCCGCATCCATCGCAGTTCAATTATTAACATTGGCTGTTCCGTATTTCCAAAAAATGCAGAAAGAAGGGGAGAGTGGTAGACGGAAAATTACCCAATTAACAAGATATTTAACCATTGCTGTAACACTCGTTCAATCTATTGGATACGTTACCTTCCTACAATCTAATTCAGGAGATGCAATTGTATTAAGTGGTCCATTGTTCTATATTTCTACAATCGTTGTACTTACTGCTGGTACCATATTCTGTATGTGGCTGGGTGAGAAAATTACGGATAGGGGAATAGGAAATGGTATTTCACTTTTAATCATGATTGGTATCATCGCTAATTTACCATTTGGTTTTAGTGCTGAATTACAATCTAAAATCGCTGGCGGTGGCGGTGGTCCGATTTTCTTCATAATTGAAGTAGCCATCTTAATTGCTATCATCTTCTTAACAGTATTGTTGGTTCAAGGAGTAAGAAGAATTCCTGTACAATATGCAAGACGTATTGTTGGTACAAAAGAATTTGGTGGAGCACGTCAGTTTATTCCATTAAGAGTTAATGCTTCTGGTGTGATGCCAATCATCTTTGCTCAGGCATTAATGTTTATCCCATCTTTGTTCGGGCAGTTCTTTCCAAATACGTCTTTTGGACAAAGTATGGCATCAGGAGATTATTATTATAGTATCTGGTACAATCTATTGTTCTTTATACTAATTGTATTATTCACTTATTTTTATACAGCATTGATTATTAATCCGACGCAGATGGCTGAGGATATGAAAAGAAATAACGGTTTTGTTCCAGGAGTTAAGCCTGGTAAAGAAACAGCTGATTTTATTGATAATGTTTTATCTAAAATCACATTGCCCGGCGCAGTATTCTTAGGACTTATTGCAATATTCCCAATGTTCGCTAACTTATTTGGAGTGAATCCTAGATTCGCTGATTTCTTTGGTGGAACATCTTTATTGATTCTTGTAGCAGTTGTTTTGGATACATTACAACAAATCGAAAGCCACTTGTTAATGCGTCACTATGATGGATTGATGAAAGGTGATACTAGAATTAAAGGAAGAGCGAGCGGAGCTGTTGGAGCAAGTGTCTAATTATTAAAAAAATAATAGATATTTAACAAAAGGATGATTTTTTACAAAACAGCACAAGAAATAGAATTACTAAGAGAAAGTAATTTGATCGTTTCAAGAACGCATGCTGAAGTAGCTAAAATTATTCGTCCAGGTATTCAAAGTTTAAAACTCGACCAAATAGCCGAAGAATTTATTAGAGATAATGGTGGAGTCCCTGTCTTTAAAGGTTATAGAGGTTTTCCTTTTACACTTTGTATGTCAATAAATGAAGCGGTTGTTCATGGAATGCCCAGTAAATATGAACTGAAAGAGGGCGATGTTGTGTCAATTGATTGTGGTGTTAGGAAAAATGGTTATGTTGGTGATTCTGCTTATACTTATTGTGTAGGAGAAGTTTCGGAAGAAGTTAAAAAGCTTTTACGCGTAACCAAAGAAGCACTTTACAAAGGAATTGAACAAGCAGTTGTGGGAAAGAGATTGGGAGATATATCCTATGCAATTCAAGAACACGCAGGAAAAAAACACGGTTACGGTATTGTCAGAGAACTTGTAGGACATGGGGTTGGTAGAGAATTACACGAAAAACCTGAAGTTCCCAATTATGGCAAAAGAGGTACAGGACCTAAATTAAAACAAGGTTTGGTTATTGCAATTGAACCAATGATTAATATGGGAACTAGACATATTCAGCAGTTAAATGATGGCTGGACAATTGTTACAGATGACCGTAAACCTTCTGCACACTTTGAACATTCTGTTGCAGTACAATCAGGTAAAGCTGATATACTATCAACATTTGAATATACAGAAAGTGCTATAGAGAAAAACATCGAACTAACGAGCCTAATATAGGTTTCTTTATAGGATTTTGTAAAGACCAGTTTAACAATTCAATTTCAATGATATTCTACTTTTTAGCAGAATATCCCAGTATTTTTGTTGAATATTATAATGGATTTTAAACTAAAGGCAAGAATTTAAGTTGATTATACGAGTATAATAAATATTTTATTATAAATAATCGTATAAATTTACTATTTTTGCACGCACAAAAAAAATCTATGGGTAAACAAGATGTTATAAAGCAAGATGGGGTGGTTATTGAATCACTTGGAAATGCAAAGTTCAGAGTTGAATTAGAAAATGGGCATGTCGTATTATCTCACATTGCTGGGAAAATGAGAATGCATTACATCAGAATTCTTCCTGGAGACAAGGTAGCTGTTGAAATGTCTCCTTATGATTTAACAAGAGGAAGAATTACATATAGATACAAATAAAGAATAAAAAAAACATCATTTCTTTTATGGAAATGATATTATAATTTAAAGGATATGAAAGTTAGAGCATCAGTAAAAAAACGTTCTGCTGACTGTAAAATAGTTAGAAGAAAAGGACGCTTGTACGTTATCAACAAAAAAAATCCTAGGTTTAAACAAAGACAAGGTTAAGATATGGCACGTATAGCAGGTATAGATTTACCAAAATATAAGAATGGTGATGTAGCATTGACTTACATCTACGGTATTGGTTCAACTACAGCTAGAGGCATTCTAGAAAGTGTTGGTGTTGATCCTAATAAAAAAATTAAAGATTTAACCGACGACGAGATCGTTGCTATCAGACAAGAGATAAGCAAATTGAAAGTTGAAGGGGAGCTTAAATCTGAAGTACAAACCAACATCAAGCGTTTGATGGATATTGGTTGTTACCGTGGAATCCGTCACAGAAAAGGTTTACCATTAAGAGGTCAAAGAACCCAAACCAATGCGCGTCAACGTAAAGGAAAGCGTAAGACAGTAGCAGGTAAGAAAAAAGTAACTAAATAATAAATATTTCAACACAAATTATTGTGTTGTTCTTTATAATATAGGACGAAAATGGCAAAAGGAAAATCATCCAAAAAAAGAACTGTACAAGTTGCAGCAGATGGCAAAGCTTATATCAAAGCCAGCTTTAACAACATTATTATTTCACTAACCAACAACAATGGTGATGTGATCTCTTGGGGCTCTGCTGGTAAAGCAGGATTTAGAGGCTCTAAGAAAAATACACCTTATGCTGCTCAGATTGCTGCTACGGATGCTGCCAAAGTAGCATACGACGCAGGTTTGAGAAGAGTAGAGGTTTTTGTTAAAGGCCCAGGTTCAGGAAGAGAATCTGCTATCAGAACAATTTCTAATTCTGGTATCGAAGTGACAATCATCAAAGATGTTACACCTCTTCCACATAACGGTTGTCGTCCACCAAAAAGAAGAAGAGTATAATTTTAATCAATTATAACTAGATGAAAAAAGACACAAGCCTAAAATTATTAAGGCTTGTTTTTTTCGTTGTTCAAAACAAAAAAAATGGCAAGATATAAAGGTCCACAAACTAAAATTGCAAGAAAATTCGGTGAAGCTATTTTTGGCTATGATAAAGCCTTTGAAAAAAAGAGCTATCCACCAGGGCAGCACGGTCCTACTAAAAGACGTAAACAGTCTTCAGAGTATGGTATTCAGTTAAAAGAAAAACAAAAAGCGAAATATATCTATGGTGTTCTTGAGCGTCAGTTTCGTAATATGTTTGAAGAGGCTAACCGTCGTACTGGTATTACTGGAGAAAACTTGTTGCAATTATTGGAATCTCGTTTAGATAATGTTGTATTTAGAATGGGATTAGCACCTTCTCGTAGAGCTGCTCGTCAATTAGTTGTTCACAAACATTTCAAAGTGAACGGTACGGTTTGTAATGTACCCTCTCGTATTATTAAAATCAATGATGAGATCGTTGTTAGAGAAAAATCTAAAGATTTGGAAATCATCCAGTCATCATTAAATGGTAAAGGAAAAAAATTCCCTTGGGTTAATTTTAACTCTGGAACAATGTCTGGTACGTTTTTGGCTGTTCCTGAAAGAGAAGAAATTCCAGAAAATATCAACGAGCAGTTAATCGTTGAGCTTTACTCTAAATAATTTTTTCTTTATGACTGTATTTTGCAGTCCTTTATATTAATGTTCAGAAACTAAAAAAATAATTTATATGGCAATTTTGACCTTCCAAAAACCTGATAAAATTGTTTTGCAAAAAGCAACCGACTTTGAAGGCACGTTTGAATTTCGTCCTTTAGAACCAGGATTTGGTGTAACGGTTGGTAATGCTTTGAGAAGAGTATTACTTTCATCTCTTGAGGGTTTTGCAATCGCTTCTGTTAGAATTAATGGAGTTGATCACGAGTTTGCGACTGTAGAGGGAGTTATTGAAGATGTAACGGAGATTGTTTTGAATCTAAAACAAGTTCGTTTTAAAGCAATTGATCCAGAAGATGACGGTCAAGCCGATAGAATTTTAATAAGTGTTGGTGGTCAAGATAAATTGACTGCTGGTGACTTTGCTAAATTTACAAGTAGATTCACTATTACAAATCCAGATCAATTGATTTGTACGATGGACACTTCTGTAAATTTAGAAATGGAGATAGTTGTTAAAAGAGGAAGAGGATATATTCCTGCTGATGACAATGCTTCTAAAGATGACCCTATTGGTACTATTCCTATAGATTCTATCTATACACCGATCAGAAACGTAAAATACAAGATCGAAAATACGCGTGTTGAGCAAAAAACAGATTTTGAAAAGCTGATTATTGAAATCAAAACCGATGGAACCATTCATCCTGAAGAAGCGATCAAAGAAGCTGCTCGTATTTTGATACAACACTTGATGTTAATCTCTGATGAGAACATAACATTTGATACCAAACCAGATCCTAGCGAAGAAATCGTTGACGAACACGTATTACATATGCGTAAATTATTGAAAACTAGTCTTGAAGATTTAGACCTTTCAGTAAGAGCTTATAACTGTTTGAAAGCTGCTAAAATAAATGCTCTAGGAGAGTTGGTGAAATATGATACTGCCGAACTTATTAAGTTTAGAAACTTTGGTAAAAAATCTTTGACTGAAATCGAAGAATTAGTTATCAAGAACGGACTTTCTTTCGGTATGGATTTGTCTAAATATAAATTAGACGAAGATTAATTTGAAAAAGAAGTTTAAGAGTATATTAATTATTTGATTCATCATGCGACACGGAAAAAAAGTAAATCATTTAGGTAGAAAAGCAGGACATCGTCGTGCTTTACTTGCCAACTTAGCGGTTTCTCTTATTACACATAAGAGAATTAAAACAACGGTTGCTAAAGCGAAGGCATTGAGAAAATATGTTGAACCTTTGTTGACAAAAGCTAAAAGCAATACAACACATAACAGAAGAGTTGTATTTAGTTATCTTCAAAATAAAGAAGCAATTAAAGAGCTTTTTGATGACATTGGAGGTAGAATAGCTGATCGTCCAGGTGGATACACTAGAATTCTTAAAATTGGTTTTAGACAAGGTGATGGTGCTGAAATGGCTATCATAGAATTGGTAGATTATAACCAAGATATGTCAGCTGCTCCAAAACAAGCTAAGAAGAAAACTAGACGTAGTCGTAGTAAGAAAAAAGATGCATCTAATGCAGTTGCTGCTGAAACTACAACTGAAGTTGTTGAAGAAACTACAGCAGAGGTTGTTGAAGAAGTACAGCAAACTGAAACTCCTGAAGAAGGGGCACCAGTTGAAGATGCTTCTGGTGAAGAAGAATAAATAGTATTTTCAAAATATATATTGTACCTCACTTCCGAAGGAAGTGAGGTTTTTTTGTTTACGATACTGACTGCTGCCCAATTTCAATTTTCTGAAAGAAACTATAATATAGCGTCAATCCTAGTGAGGTGAACAAGTAAAAGATCATTCCATAAGTAGCCAGTGGTAAAACTGTATCTAAGTGGTACCATCCATTCATATGGTAAATCAAAACAAGACCCAATACAACTTTAATAACTTCTATCGGAATTGCAAGCCAATGCCTATCCATCAAACTGGTGTAAGCATATACAGAAATTAGAACGAAAATTCCATAAAATAACAAATCTCCATAAGCTACATCAGGCAATAATCTGATAAGATGAATTTGCATTATTAAGTGTAATACCAATTGAAACCAACTCCAATAGATCAATCCTGGCGTTGCCTCCGTATCGTATTTAACCTGATCTTTGGCGTGTTCTGTAAACTCAATAGGGTACTTTTCATTTACATCAGCTGGTCGCCATCCAGTCGGCATAAACCATATTCTCATTTTATCATAAAACTTTTCGGCACGCCAAGCATCTTTGACCAATTGCCATAAATGCATAAAATTTATCAAAAAAGGATTCCAAGTTCGCACTGCTTTTTTTACACCATAGACAGGTGGCACCTCTTCCAACTCCTCTTGGAAACTTCCAAACCATTTATCCCAAACAATAAAAATAGCCGCAAAGTTTTTATCAATATATTCCTTATTAAGAGCATGGTGGACACGATGATGAGAAGGGGTCATAATAATATGCTCTAAGAAACCCATTTTATTTATCAACTTGGTATGATACCAAAACTGAGCAAATAAATGCAGCGGTGCTACTACCGCTATAACACTCGTAGGAATGCCTATCAACGCCATCGGAACATAAAGGAAAAAATATATTTGAACAATGTCTGAAATCGACTGTCTCAAGGCAGCCGCCAAATTGTACTCTTCACTGCTATGATGAACAATGTGTCTGTTCCAAAAAAGATTGATGTGGTGATTCCAACGATGACTCCAATAAGAAGCAAAATCAATTCCAATAAATGCTAAAATATAAGTCCAAAAACCCGCTTCAATATTGTAGAGTGCCCAGTTTTCAGACATGTATTTGTAACTGACCACTATAACACTCAATTTGAAAATCGATTTAATATTATTGGTCAAGCCCGAACTTAAACTGGAGATCGTATCAAAAGAGCGATAAACCTTTCTTTTCATCAATACACTAGCAATCCATTCCACTCCAATTAAAGCAACGAAAAATATTATCGCAATTTGTAAGACACTTGCATACGTACCCATTTTCCTTAAATTAAATTATAAACAAGAATATCAATTTAGAAGCTTGTGGTCTTGTATTTTATTTAGAAAAGTCCAAGTATAGCCCTACATTGTATACGTAATTTACGATAAATTCGCTTATTTGTCAATTGCATAATTTCAAAACATAGGAATTTTAGTTAAATATGCTAGTATTTAACAATCCAAAAGAATATTATTTTAGTAAAATTTCTAACGCCTCCCCATTTCTATGCAATTTTTGTTCTATAAAATTCAAGCCTTTACACTCGTAAATGAAATCAATTGGCGTATAAAACGGATCGAAATTTGGCAGTGGTTCAATAAATCGGAAAGTATGCTGTGTTTCGTTTTTTGGAAAACCGTGCAAATAGATTCTTACAGTGTGGTATTTACTTTTAAACTTACCCACAGCCTCAGAAATGTTCAGTGTATTTTTTTTATGGTTAAATGAAATGTTTCTTTTTAGAAAATGATTTTTTTCATGCTTTAAACTGATTCCATCATCTTCATAATGCAGAAACTGATAATCTTTTTTTCCTTTATAATGATGAATTCTTAAAATGCCATCATGTTTATCATTCCAATATTGAGTAATGGACTGTTCCGTAAAACAAGAACTGGCTCTTGCAAAAACAGGTAAAATTTCGATAGGCGTTTCTAGTAAATGCACTTGCCCTCCCTTAAACTTTTGATCGTTATATAACAAATACCAATCTCCTTTTGGTAAATATACTTTAGAAATGGTTGTAGTACTTTTTTGCGGACAAATCAATAAAGATTCTCCCAACAAAAACTGATTTTCAAAATCAGGCTTGTAGACATTTTCATCATCAGGGTGATCAATCATCAAAGTTCTGCAAACAGGCATTCCCGATTGGCTCGCCTCAAAAAACAAGCTGTATAAATAAGGCATCAAACGATAGCGCAGCTCAATGAAATTTTTAGCGATTGCTTCTACCTCTTCTCCATACGACCAGGGCTCCGAATCTTTACTATTGACCATCTTGTGGATTCTGAAGAAAGGTGCAAAAGCAGCCATCTGAATCCATCTGGCAAACAGATAAGGGCTTGTATCACCCAAAAATCCACCTACATCATAACCGCAAAAGGGAATCCCCACCAAGCCAAGGTTTGTAACCATTCTTGCACCAAGTAACAAATGTTCATCGGTTGCAGTATTGTCACCCGTCCAGAGCGCAGCGTATCTTTGAATACCAGCATAAGCCGCTCTAGTCAAAATAAAAGGTCGTTCTTTGGGATTTGCATTTATGGCTCCTTGCCTTGTTGCCCTTGCCATTTGCATACCATAGACATTGTGTGCCGCCTTGTGTGAAGCCCCCAAATCTTCGAAATCGAATTCCACTATATCAGGTGTATCTTGCCCCCAGCTAGCAATCTCATTCATATCATTCCAAAAACCATCAATGCCTTCTGTCGATAATTGAGTAAAATAAGTAGACCACCACTGTCTGGTTTTTTCATTTGTAAAATCTGGAAAATGACACCAGCCAGGCCAAACATCCGCCTGGTAATTTTCACCATCGGGATATTTTATAAATGCATCATTTTTCAATCCATCTTCATAAACGTGATAACCTTTTTCAACTTTCACTCCAGGATCAATAATACAGACCGTTTTAAAATTCATGTCGTGTAAATTTTGGTTGGTCTGTACTGGGTCAGGAAAACGTTCTTCATCCCAGGTAAAGACTTTGTATTTATCCATATAATGAATATCGTAATAGATTACATCACAAGGGATTTCACGATCACGATAATTTTTGGCGATAGACAATAACTCGTGAGCAGGGTAATAACTATATCGACATTGTTGTAAACCTATGCTCCATTTTGGAGGGAGTTGCATTGTTCCCGTAAGCGTGGCGTAGCTTTGAATTATTTGAGCAATATTTTCACCAGCAATGAAATAGTAATCCAAGTAACCACCTGCCGCTTTTAAACTGACAAAGCGGTTGTTGGAAGCGCCAAAATTAAAAGTGCTTTTGAAGGTGTTGTCAAAAAAGATTCCATAATACAAGCCTTCATTTATGCCTATGTAGAACGGGAGGGTTGCGTATAGCGGATCTGCTTCAGTCGAATAACCAAAAACGTCGCTGTTCCAATTGGTGTAAGATTTTCCACGCTTGTCAAACGGTCCTGTTTTTTCGCCTAGCCCGACAAAGCGTTCGTTTGGATTTAGTTTTTTATAGCAACTCACTTCGTCGCCCATCCATCCGCAACCTAAATTTTCATCGTCTGCATTTATCACTTTTCCTTTCAAAGTTGTAATGCTGATCCTTAGCGGGTTTTTCTGAAAAACCAATCTTATTTTATCCCTATTAAGGATCAGTTTTTCTTTATCTTCCTTTATTGTGAAATTTGTTTTTAGTGGATTTTTTATCACAGCATAAGAAAAGGGTGGAAGGCCGCCACCTTTTGAAACAGTAATTCTAAAGATACTGTTATCATAATTTTGAATAAATACTTTTGCATTAATCGCTTCAATACAAAGCATAGATTGATCTAAAAAATGGCTCTTGTAATTTCCTAATGACTCGTAGCGTTGACCAACAAATTTTCCCATCTTATGCGTTAATTTTATTTTGCTAAAATACCAACTTTAATATAAAGTTTAAAATTGAATATCTCTGGTATTCATTATCGAAAATTGTATAAATACTAAAAACCCCTTTATCAATAAGTTTGATGAAGGGGTTGAGAATAATTAAAAAACTATATTTTTTGATAGTCACTTACCATAAACTTCAAAAAGAGGCTGCTCCAACAATTTTGGAACAACCTCTTTAACAGCTTATCTGTTTTTACAAACTCACAAATGATTAAAAAGGACTTTCTTCATGGCAAGAAACACGACATCTTGAACCCCACGAATTAACACAGTAACCAACTGTAGCTTTGTATTTTTTATTTAGTATGTAACAAGGGTATCTTTCAGCAGTACCACCTAAGCCTGTTTTTGCAGCGATCATATCATCCTGCTCAGCTATTAAATCAAATAATAAATTTACATTCTCTTCACTTAACTCTTTTGCAACTTCAAGTTCACTAGCACTTAAAATTTCATTTTCTGCACCATAGACAAAACTTTCATTAAAAGAAACGATAGCCTCTTCAGACAATTGATTGGCAGGATAAACATCCGCATTCACCAAGTCCATAAATGCATTATCGTACTCAGCCGCTAATGAAACTTCATCTGTATTGCTACAGCTTACTAAAAATAAAGCGCAAAAAACTCCTAGGATTAACATTACTTGTTTCATGATTAAAAATTTTATTGTTAAAAAATAATTTATTTCTTTGTTGATATAAATGCACGTAAGTTTGCATTGAAATATCAATTGCTATTTTATTACTGTTGTATCAATACTTTAAAAGGCAAATATTCTTTTTGTTATTGATACTTCAAATATAAATTCAAAAGCAAGCAGGGTGCAACTACAGATTTAACAGACTTTAGTCTGTATTTTTTGAAATTTTAAAGAAGTCTTTAGAAGTTTAGTCTGTTGATTATTAATATTTTGACTATTGATTTGTGAGAGTATTTTTTAGTCTGTTTTTATCCAGTTTTTTGTTGTATTTTATCTTGGAAATAATAAAATGCTTGGAATTTCACTTGTATTTTCAAACACAAACTACAGTCGAGAGTCTCAAGCTGACGGTGATCAAGCGTATCATTGTTTTACAATTTTTGGTTTCTCAGTAACGACGAAGAGTAACAAAAGCGGCTTTTTGTGCTTCGCAAAAATCTGTGCTAATTTGCGTAATCTGTGGTGCATTAAGTTCCTCCGAAATGACAGGGAGGTTTCAGATATTTTCACTGCGCTGCCGCTTGAAAAATTCTGAAATAACGGCTGAGTCTTTGATGTTCGTCCATGAGCTTTGAAGAAGGCGCAGCGCTGCGAAAGCCACTGTAACGGAGCCGAAAGTTGGTAGCTGCCACTGATTGCAGCCGAAGTGAGGAGCCGAAGTGAGGAGCCGAATCTACTTGGCACCAGGTCTGTCATGACTCAACAACGAAACATGCAAATGATCGGCGGTGCCGTGGTGGCG
>JAHDGP010000007.1:0-9300 GCA_020627525.1 Bacteroidota bacterium | reverse complement strand
TTAATTAAATCTTAACTTATTTTCTCATTATCTTTGCCCAAAAATAATATTCTACCAGTTTGTTTTTAAACTCAGATCTGTTTTTGGTTCGGAGGTCGAGGGCGTGGGCGTAGCCAGACGACTGCCTGTAGTGCAATGAATGCTTCTTCTTTTTTAAGCCCATCTTTTTGTAATCTTCGGGGAGGCGGTTGGCATCGGTGATGATGAGGTCTTTGTCGAGGTGGGCGAGGGTACTTACACTCAATCGCAAGATAGGATGTACCTTAGAAATTTCTTTTTGAACTTCTCCACTTTTAAAATTATTACCAGAAAAATAAAAAATACCGTGCCCGCAATATCCAAGCACGACGATAAATGCAATCAAGGCTCTTCGCTTGATGACGCCTTCGCCTCCAAATCTGCCAGAAATTTTACCATACAAAAAACTGAAATAAATGAACAGGACAAATGCAGTGCTTAAAATGCCACACAAAATAGAAAGCCAGGGAGAGAGGTTGTAATGCACATGTGTGTAAACGGCTCCTTTCAGTAATAATAGAAATGGGAGGATTAGGAGGAGAATTGTTTTGACTATTTGGAATATTAGAGTCATGGGTTTGTGCTTATGGTATGGTTCCTTCGAAACGAGAAGGGGGCGCTCCTCCGAAATGGCAAGGGATTTCTGTATATTTTTCTGGCGCTACGCTGGAAAAATTATGTTGGACCCGCACACGGGAATGACGGTCTTTGAAGAACGTTGTCGTTTTGAAAATTTGAACGGGCAACTTTCATTGAAGGGCAATTAACAAAAAACGGCTGCCCCAAAAGAGAGACAGCCGAAATGAAATAGTTTTTAAATTATTCTTACTCCACAATTTTATTCTTTGATAAATTTCTGAGCTAGTACTTCATTAGATTTTCTGATAGAGATTAAATAAGCTCCAGCAGACATATTAGAAGTATTCACTTGAAGTTGGTTGGTTCCAGTAGCCAATTTGTCATTGATTTCTTGAACAACTTTTCCAGATAAGTCAAAAATTTGAATAGATACATCGTCGTTTTTGTCAGATCTCAATTCAACAACCAAATTGTCTTTAACAGGAACAGGTTGCAAAGAAATGATTTCCCATCCTTGACCAATGGTAGACAATCCAGTAACACCATCCGCTTTTGCAGCACAAACTTCTGCAAAAGTAGAAGTCAGGTTATTGAAAGTACCATTGTGGTATTTTGTTCCAGGATTGTTTTCTTTAGAATTGAAGTTGGTACCAGCAAGATTTTTAACAGTCCCATTTTCTGATCCTACAATTTTGAAATCAGGAGATTTATTTTCGTCCACTACATCAAAACAGATAGTAGAGACAGTAGCCCAATCTTGAGAGATTAAAGAGCTGCAATCAGAAGAAAATGCCGTTTTTAGCATAATTGATAAAAGGAAGTCTCCTTCAATTAAGCCATCGAAACTGTGTTTTGCATACGGAGGAATATTTCCACAAGTCGTATTTTCATCAAAGTTTCTAGAAATGTAAGCTCCCTGTGTCACTTCATTCATATTGCCTTTGAATTTCACAGCAGAAGCATCGTAATTAAATCTGATAGAAGAGTTTCCAAGCAACTCAGCACCATTTCCATTCAAATTCAATTGTAAATCAGCACAGTACTGCTTTTCTTCACAATTTGATTGATCGTAGTTTTCGGCAATTCTAACATTTACACTTTGTTGAGCTACTAAAGCAGTTCCAAAACAAAAAGCAAAAGAGAGCGAAAGTAAGTATTTTATATTCATGATATAGATAAGATTTTTTTTCGAAGATTGATATGTATTTACGAGAGCGATTGTAAGTTGTTGAAGATGTTCGTACTAGTTAAATTTGAAATACGCTCATTTACCCTATAAAATTAATCAATTTAAACATCAACATGCAAATTATGTTTCTTATTTATCAAAAAAAAATGAATAAAAAACGGATTTAGTCAAAATAATAACTGTTTTGAGTGCTTACAAAGCTCAAATTGTTTTCTTTTCTGTAATAATACTTATATATTTGCAACTTGATAGGCAGGGGACTTTTAAGTCCCCTGTTTTTTTAGGATATGTTTTGATATTACAATTGACTACTTTTTTAAGTTTTGTGTTTAAATCTATACATATTTATTTGGAACTCATTTGTATGTTAAAATGTTTGTTTGTGTATTCAATTCTAATGAATGTACAAGGCAAACTTCAGTTTAAGGCAAAAAAATGCAAGTATCAGAGATAATTGAAAGAGAAGTAAAGGAATATTTTGATGGAACGGATGGATTTTTAGTAGACATCAAAACGGGAAATGGTAAAAAAGTGCAGGTTTTTGTGGATAGGATGGGTAAAAACATCGCACTTGAAGACTGTGTTGCCATAAGTCGTAAAATAGAAGCTGTTTTAGATGAAAGCGGTTTGGTTAGTGAAAACTACAATTTAGAGGTTTCATCGCCTGGAATGGGCAATGCATTCAAGGTTTTTGAACAGTTTGAAAAAAATACTGGAAAAAATGTTGAGGTTTTATTGGTAGATGGCATAAAAATAGAAGGTATATTAAAAGCACCAACTAAAGAAGCTTTTTCAATAGAAGAACATAGAATTATTAAAAAAAAGAAAGCACCAGAGATTTCGCATCATACATTTAAATATGAGGAAGTTAAAAGTGTAAAAAAGAAAATAAACTTTAAGTAAGTATATGGGAGTAGTAAATTTAGCGGATTCGTTTAGTGAATTCAAAGAATTCAAAAATATCAACCGTCCAACCCTAATGAGGGTTTTGGAAGATGTTTTCCGTACCTTACTCAGAAAAAGATACGGTGATGACGATAATTTTGACATCATTGTAAACACTGATAAAGGCGATTTGGAGATTTGGCGTAGAAGAGAGATCGTTGACAACGGCAACGTAGAAGACGATTTGAGGCAGGTGAGTTTGGCAGAAGCCAGAAAAATTGAGATGGATTATGAAATCGGCGAGGAACTATATGAAGAAATAAAGATAGACCACTTTGGTCGTCGTGCTATTTTGGCTGCCAGACAAACGCTTATTTCCAAAATTATGGATTTGGAAAAAGATGAGTTGTACAAAAAATACAGCGAGCGTGTAGGAGAAATCGTGATGGGTGAAGTTTATCAGGTGTGGAAGAGAGAACTTTTGGTATTGGATGACGATGGCAATGAGTTGATTCTTCCAAAGAACGAAATGATTCGCAGGGATTACTTTAAAAAGGGAGATCCTGTTAGGGCTATAGTGAAAGAGGTTGCTTTGAGAAACAACAATCCAGTAATTAAACTTTCAAGGACAGACAACAATTTTTTAGCAAAATTATTGGAGTTAGAAGTGCCTGAAATCTTTGATGGATTAATTGTTGTGAAAAAAATAGTACGTCAACCGGGCGAAAGAGCCAAAGTTGCCGTAGAATCATATGATGAGAGAATTGATCCAGTTGGAGCTTGTGTGGGAATGAAAGGATCGAGAATCCATGGAATTGTTCGTGAGTTGAAAAATGAGAATATAGATATAATCAATTTTACAGGTAATACACCACTGTTTATAAGACGTTGTTTGACGCCTGCTAAGATAAATTCTATTGATATAAATGACGAAACCAAAAGAGTAGAAGTGTTTTTAGATCCTGAAGAAGTTTCTAAAGCGATTGGCAGAGGTGGGGTCAATATTAAATTGGCAAGTAAAATGACTGGTTTCGAGATTGATGTCTTTAGAGATGTAGATGAATTTGAAGAGGAGGACGATATTTTACTAGAAGAATTCTCTGATGAAATTGATGCTTGGGTAATTGATGTATTAAAGGGAATTGGTTTAGATACTGCAAAAACTGTATTGGCGTTGGAACGTGCCGAACTGATTAGGCGTTCTGATCTTGAAGATGAAACTGTTGATCATCTTGTTAAGATATTAGCAGACGAGTTTAAGGAAGATACTGGAGAGGAAGATGCCAGCGTAACGGCAGAAACAGAAACTAAGGACGCAGCAGCAGCAGAAACCAATGTAGCAGAAGCCAACGAAAAGGTAGAAGCTAGCGTAGAAGAGGAGGTAAGCGGAGAAGAAGAATAAGAAGTTTCCCACTTTTGATAAAAGATAATCAATTTAACTGATTGCGGTTGTTTGTAATGATTTGTAAATCAGCCTTTAAAGACTATTTTTTACCAAATTCTTGGCTAATAAATGCTTTTTTATTAATATAAAGGTTAAAATGCCGAGTGTAAATGAGTTGAAGTGTATTCAAAATTTTTATAAATCCAGTACACCTGATTTTGTAACGTTTAAAAAAATTAATGCCAGAAGTTAAAAATAAGACATATAGATTGGCTAAAGTTGCTAGTAATTTCAATGTTGGTATTGATACCATCGCTGAACGTCTTTCTAAAAAAGGCTTTGAGATAGATGCGAAGCCCACTACAAAGATCACAGGCGAAATGTACCAAGTTCTAGAGCAAGAATTTAGTTCTGATCTAAAGTTGAAAGAACGTGCGGATCAGGTCAAAATTGGTCGACAGAAAAGAGATAGCTTGAAAATTGATGATCAGGGTATTGTCAAAAGCTATAACACTGGTCCTAAGGTGGATGAGACAGCTGTGCCTCCTGTTGAAGAGGTTGTTAAAAGTGAACCAACAGAAGTAAAAAAGGAAGAGGTAATTGAGCCTACTGTTACTGAAGTTAAGGAAGAACTTGTTACCCCAGAAATAGAAGTTCCTGAGATTGTTGATACCCCAGAACCAGTTGTTGAAAAAGAAGAGCCTAAGGTTGAAGTTCCCGAGGTAGTGGAAGAAAAAACGCCTGTTGTGGAAGAAAAACCAGCAGTAGTTGAGCCAGAAACTCCTGTTGTGGAAGAACCTGTTGCTGTAAAAAAACCTAAAGAAGAAGTTGCTGCTCCCGATCCAGTAGTTGCAAAAAAGAAAGAAGAGAAAGAACTTGCCAAACCCAAAATCATTGGAAAGATCAACCTTGAAAATGTTGATAAAGGCAAACCTAAATCTTCCAAAAAAGATAAGACTTCTAAAAAAGACAGCGGTAAAAAACAGCCTAACAATAGGGCTAACGATTCTAGACCTCCTAAGTCTGATAAGCGTAAAAAAGATTTTCCTCCTAAAAAGAAAGACTCTAAGAAGCCTGAACAGAAAAAATCTACGCTTACTCCTAAGTTGGTGAGACCAAAAGAAGAACCTGCTAAACTCGAAAAAAGAGTTGTGCCTGTTTTAACTGGACCTAAAGTTTTAGGAAAAATTAAACTGCCAGTAGAGGAGCCTAAAAAGAAAAAGTCTTCTGACGATAAAAATAAGAGGAAACGTAAACGTATCAGCGTAAGAAGATCTGCGGATGGTAAAAATACGTCTAAAGCTCCTACTTCGAGATCAGGATCAGGTAATAATAGAAATACTGGAAACAGAAATAATAGAAGAGGCAATCAGAATAATAAAAAGAAAAAATCTACTGATGAGGTTTCTCAAATTTCTGAAAAAGAGATCCAAGAAAAAATCAAAGCTACAATGGCTAGGATGTCTGGTGGTTCTGGAAAGAGCAACCGTCAGAAAATCAGAAGGTCTAAGAGAGATGCTGCTGCGGAGAAAGAGGCTATACGTTCTGCAAAGAAAGAAGAAGCTAGCAAAGTATTGCAGGTTACTGAGTTTATCACTGTAAGTGAATTGGCTTCTTTGTTGGATATTACACCTACTGAAATTATTTCAGCGTGTATGAGCTTGGGAACTTTCGTTTCTATCAACCAACGTTTGGATGCGGAGTTAATCGACTTGGTTGCTGAAGAGTTCGGTTCTAAAGTTCAGTTCATTGATATTTCCGATCAAGAAGAAGAAGAAGACATTGTAGATGATCCTAAAGATCTGACAGAAAGAGCTCCTATTGTTACGATAATGGGACACGTTGATCACGGTAAAACTTCTTTGCTGGATTATATCCGTACTGAAAATGTAATTGCTGGTGAGATGGGTGGTATTACCCAGCACATCGGTGCCTACGAGGTGACAACTGAATCGGGCAAAAATATTACATTTTTAGATACTCCTGGTCACGAAGCCTTTACAGCGATGCGTGCGAGAGGGGCGAAAGTAACCGATATTGCAGTAATTGTAATTGCGGCAGATGATGCAGTGATGCCTCAAACGAAAGAGGCGATTAGTCACGCACAAGCGGCAGGTGTTCCAATGATTTTTGCTTTGAATAAAGTGGATCGTCCAGAGTCAAATCCTGAGAGGATAAAAGAGCAATTGGCTCAAATGAATATCTTAGTTGAAGAGTGGGGTGGAGAATATCAATCTGAAGAAATTTCTGCTAAATCTGGTCTAAATGTAGATAATCTATTAGAAAAAATATTGTTAGTATCTGAATTACTTGAACTGAAAGCCAATGACAATCGTGGTGGATTGGGTTCTGTAATTGAAGCATCTTTGGATAAAGGTCGTGGATATGTTGCTACTGTCCTTGTACAAAACGGTACATTGAAAGTGGGTGATATGATTGTGGCTGGTTTCAACTATGGTAAGGTCAAAGCGATGTTTGATGAACGTGGAGGTCGAGTTAAAGTAGCAGGACCATCAACCCCTGTTTTGGTATTAGGTCTGAATGGAGCCCCGCAAGCGGGTGAGAAATTCAAGGTTTATGAATCAGAACAAGAAGCGAAAGAGGTTGCTACTAAACGTGAGCAGATAATGAGAGAGCAGGGTAGACGTACTAAGAAACACATCACCCTTGATGAGATCGGTCGTCGTTTGGCTCTTGAGAACTTTAAAGAACTGAACCTTATAGTTAAGGCAGACTTTGATGGATCTGTGGAGGCACTTTCTGATTCTTTGATGAAACTTTCTACTTCTGAGATTCAAATAAATGTAATCCATAAATCGGTAGGTCAAATTTCTGAAACAGATGTATTATTGGCATCGGCATCAGATGCGATCATCGTTGGATTCCAGGTACGTCCTTCTAGTAATGCTCGTAAGTTAGCAGAAAAAGAAGATATTGATATTCGTTTGTATTCTATTATCTATGACGCGATTGAAGAAATCAAGTCTGCGATGGAGGGAATGCTTGAACCGAAAATCGAAGAGAAATTTGTTTGCAATGTCGAGGTGAGAAACGTATTCAAGGTAACACGTGTTGGTACAATTGCAGGTTGTTATGTTCAAGAAGGAAAAGTTGGACGTAATACTAAGATCAGATTGGTTCGTGAAGGAATCGTTGTTTACACTGGAGAGGTTTCGGGACTGAAACGTTTCAAAGACGATGTTAAAGAAGTTGGAAATGGTTTAGAATGTGGTATTTCAATTAAGAACTTCAGCGATATAAAAGTGGGAGACTTTATTGAAGGATATGAGGAGATAGAAATTAAGCGTACACTCTAAATTATTTTTTAAAATAATATTTATGAAAAAAGCTGCCTCTTTAGAGGCAGCTTTTTTATTTTTATACTTTCATGAATAAAAGAACAGTTTTACTTATTTCAATTTTTGCCGCTATTTGTGGTTGTATAGCGGATGTATTGTTGCTATATTCTGCCAATGGAAATTATCATACTGGAGACCTGAATTTTTTCCATGATATTTCTATCAGTAGAATCACTTGGGGGTATTTTATCGGAATATTGCTAATTCCGTTTGAGCTTTTAGGGCTAACTGTTATTGGAGACGAACTGTATCCAGAAAAATCTACAAAGCGTACACTGTTTCAATTTGTTTTAGAATATTTATTTATTTTAGGATTGATTTATCATGGAATTATTTCTATTATGGGCATCGTTAAGAAAGAAGCGAGCAATGCAGAATATGTAATTGAATTATGCAACGCTTTACACGATCCGCTAGTCTTTATTTTAGGATTAGGATTTGTGTTTTTGACCTGCGGAATTGTTATTCCTGTAATTCAAAGGAAAACGGTTTTTCCAAAATGGCTACTCGTTTTTAATCCAATTGTAACTTATGCTATAATATTAATTACGTATTTTGCACTTCCCGCTGTTGGAAACTATTTGATGGTAGCAGGATTTAATTTTTCTATATTGGTTTTTTTAATAGCTGCATTTATAATGCTAAGAAAGTAAATGAATTTTTGTGAAACATAGCTTTAAGGATTCGATTTTTTATCCATTTTGTAAAATGATGTTTTTTGTTTTGATTGGATTTTTGTCCAATCAAAATTTGCTGATTGCCCAAGATGTAAATGAAGCTGCTATTTGGCGAGGCTACAAACACCATTGGACTTACAATCATAGAATTAATCGAATTGGCAGTTTTGTCAATGCCGATAAAAATGAATTGGTTTATACCAGTGCTTCTGGTTTTGGCTCGGATAGTACTTTTTATACGGCGGGCTACTCTTTGTTGAAAAGCGATGATTTGAAATTTCACTATGGAAAAATTACTGTTGACATTGAAGGGAAAGAGGGAGATTTGATTTCCGAAACCAAAGCTATTCAATTGCCTTTTTCAAAAGACGAAATTCAGGATAATCAATTTTATACGGTCCTCAATGGCTACGATATTGTTTCTATTGACAAGGCTGATAAATTAAACTACCTTCAGATAAAAATTGATGAAGTTCAGTTTGGTGATGAAGGTTTGAGTTTTGATATTTCCACCAGTATTATTGCGAACTGTCATTCGTTGGAGTGTGCTGTTTTAAACAAAAAAATGCACTATAAAATAGATGTGTATTATGTTTTGATTTATGGAAAGGAAGACTTTATTAATTCAAAAAACTTTAATTATTCCAAAAACTACGATTGGGATAAAAAATTGGAGGTCGTAAATAAACCTGACACTATTCAAATTAAAGCTCAAGCAAATAAATTTGAAAATGCAGCCGTAGGTCTGAAAAGTTTTTCCGTTTATTTTGATGATGACCACTGGTTTATGGAATGGAATAATTTTACAGAAATAATTGATTACACAAGTGAAACGGGAATGATTCGTTTTATGCTGGATTTTTATTATAAATGCTGGTCTGAAAATATGAAGAAAAAAGTTGCGTATACCAAACACAATAAATATGCTTTAAAATCAAAGGGTCATGCGAGTCTAGACATTTCATTGGCACTTTTTCAATTCAACAATACGGAAGTTCAACAAATAAATGAGTCGGGCAGAATGTTTTGGTCGGGGCGCAACGCAAGCTCGAACTCTCCAAAGGCAATGGATCGGAAGCGGATTGGAGGCAATGAGTGAATGTGCTTAATGCTTCAATGTGCTGAATGTTTCAATGGAAAATGCGAGAATGCATGAATCAATGTTGTTTAGTTAAGAAATTGAAAGTTTTTTTGAAAAAGCCTGAAGGG
>JAHDGP010000301.1 GCA_020627525.1 Bacteroidota bacterium | reverse complement strand
AATCTTAGCAATAACAATGCTACTATTGCCATTGTTATCAAATGCACAAGATTCAGAAAGAATTAGATACGTGCAACCGCAGTTAAGTCTTTCTTCGGTTAATGTGAAATTAGTTTACGAAGCTGGAAATTGTATTGGCACAAAGCAACAGTATGTTGCAAACATTTATGTGAAGTATGTAAATGTTTTAAATACTATTTATTTTCCATATAATAAATATGTAGGAAACCATAGTATTTATTTGACATATAAACCAGAAGTTTTGGAATATTATAACTATGAACCCGTAAATTTTCATGATAAAATTGATTGCATTCACAGTTCAGGATTTGTTTACCAAGGCTGGGACGAACCCAAAGTTGACGCTAAAATTCCAGGGGCTTTTTTGTTGACCAATGAGGCACTAATTTCAGGAGCAGTAAATTGTCAAAAAATCAACAGTTGGGTGCTTGTTGGAAGAGTTAGTTTTAATGTATTGGATGAATTTACACCTCCTGGATTTAGAATTTATGGATCGACTTATGGCTATCCAAGCAATACAAGAGGAACAAACTTTAGCGATCAGACCAATGACAATAAGCACCAACAGACCCTAAAAAATTATTTCAGCAAATCATTTGATGATCTGTGTTCCGCAGGCAAAAAAGGATTAGAGAACAGTGCAGTAAATGAGTCTGGAATAACAGTATTTCCAAACCCAGCAAATGACTTTGTAAATATTGAGAATTTGAATGATGATAATGCCTTCGTAAAAGTTTTCAATTTGGACGGGCAGTTAATTTGGGAAGAAGAAATGTTTGCAGATGAACAAATAATGATTGGCGTAGCAGAGTGGGCTGCGGGTAATTATTTGTTTCAAATCCAAAATGCAAAAGGAGAATTGTTTACTGAAAAGGTTATTGTAACGAAATAATTTATTAATGTTAATTTGATCTTATCACTTAAGTGAAAGAACACTGTTATCCTTTGGTTGCCGAATGGCTAGCCATTGGATAGCAGTTTTTATTTTTTGTAAACTCAAAAGATACCACTAAAGTGATAAGACCAATACGCAAACCTTCCAACTGACTTTCGAAGCAATGACATTTATGATTCTACAATAAAAACTTGCTATTTACTTTTCAAAAGCCTCTTTTAATACAGCTTGCATTAACATTTTTGCATTGGTTTCATTTTGTTTTATTTGTGTTTCTAAGCTGTTTGCTTTTTGCATTAATTTATCTACTTTTTGATTGATTTCAACTTGTTCCTTTTTTGGAGCAAGAGGAACTAAATGATTAATAATTGTACCCCGACTTAATTCTGTTTGTTTTGTACTTCCAGATACTTTCAGATTGTTTTGTACTTTATCAGTAGATAAGTACTTTAAAATAAAACTGCTGTTTAACATTTTTATAAGCCTGACAATCGTAACATGTGAGTCTGCAACAATTTTTTTAAAATGTGTCGAATTATAGAATTTAACTAATCTTCCGACTGTACCATCACCTGTTGAGTTCCAAAGTAAATCTCCGTCTCTTAAAAATCTCTCTTGTCCATACTTTTCTAATGTCGTCTCATCAATAAATCTAGCTTTATGGAAATCAAATCTGTCCCATTGCACACATTTTTGAGAAACAACAGGAACACTGCTATTTTCAACATACCTTGGTGATTTTCCCCTCTGTATGTACATTGAAATTTCTCCCAATCTACACCAAACCCATCCTTTAGGCAATTCAAAAGGAATCTCTTCTTTTGTAATTGGAGGCAATGGCTTTTCCTTTTTAATTTCCTTTTTTTCAATTAACTTTTGTTTTTCTGCTTTAATGCGTTCCAATAATTTTTCAGCAGGTTCCACATTTGGATTTTGTATTCGCCAATCTTCAGTGAGTTTGCCTTCTATAGCTTCTTGGAGAATGGCTTGTTTGAGTTGGGAGATGTAAGAGCTTTTGGATAACTGTTTTGCAATTGTATCTTGTACTTCCTTTACTTTTAAGTAAAAATCAACTCTTTTTTTTTGAATTTCAATAGAAGGTAACTCAATTTCAATTTGAGCTAAATTCCTAAAATATAACCTTTTTCGTACAGCTCCAGAGGCATTTTTAATAATTGCTTCTTGTCCTTCTTCACTTTTTAAAAGCCATAGAAGATATTCAGGTAAAATTTTATCAGAGCAAGAAAAAACAACATAATCAGGACTTATTAAACCTAAGTGTTCTGGTGTTTTTGCGTATCCAATTGATCCTACATTTATTCTCATTGGATTGTATGCAAACCAATTCAACTTATTTGTTTTATATCTACTTAAATTGTTTATTTTTTTTGCTCTTGATGGGTGCAACCCAATTTCATTACTGACTCCGATTAGTTCTAAGCCATTTCCATCAGGTTGACCAATCGTTCCTTTTTGTTCACTCAACAATTCTTTCAGCTTAACTATCATTTTATTATTTCCTTATGTAATTCCAGAATTAAACCTTCTATTTGTTGATGTTGTTGGATAATTTTTTCAATCAATATTGAACTTGATTCCAATTTTCTTTGATCTGTTTCTTTATTTGGATTCTTAATATCTAAATCCCAATTTTTAAGGTCTTTTACGTTTACTTTCCAAGCGATCTCAGATTTTTTCCTTTTGTTCCACCATTTGATTAACGGAGCAAATTCAGCAAATTGTATTTGTTTGGTTTTGGAATACGATTTTTGACCTTCTGGTAATTTGTGCTGATAATACCATATTTCTTTTGTAGGTGTTCCTTTTTCAAAGAACAGTAAATTGGTTGATACTGTTGCTGGAAAAAAGGTACTTTGCGGTAAACGCACAATTGTATGCAAATTGCATTCTGTTAAAAGTTTTTCTCTTATATTAGCTTTGACAGTATCTCCAGTAATTGAACCATCTGGTAAAACAATGGCAGCTCTTCCGTTTTTCTTTAGCAATTTTTGTATTAAAACAACAAAAAGGTCAGCAGATTCCTTACAACGATAACTTTTTGGAAAGTTGGTTTCTACACCATCAGCAATGCGCGCCCCAAAAGGAGGATTAGCTAAAATAACATCTACTTGATCTTTTGAGGTAATGCTATTGTATTCCCTTTTCAAGCTGTCAATGTAAAGATAATTGGGAACATCAATTTCGTGTAATATCAAATTGGTTAAGCCAAGCACATAAGATACTGGTTTTAATTCCCAGCCCATAATATTTTTTTGCAGTGTCTTTCTATCTTCTGGTTTTTTTACTTCATTTTCTTGTATAAAATCTATCGCCGCAGTTAAAAAACCTCCTGTTCCTGCTGCTGGGTCCAATACCTTTTCACCCAATTTGGGAGCTATCATTTGTGTCATCAATTGGGTAATGGCTCTAGGGGTATAAAACTCTCCTTTATTTCCTGCATCTCTCAATTCTATCAAAATACCTTCATAGATATTCCCAAAAATATGTTTGTCTTCGGAGTTGTTGAAATCAATTTCATTGAGCTTGTTAATGACTTTTCGCATTTCAAAGCCACTTTTCATATAATTATTTGAGCCATCAAAAACTTCTTTTACAAGATCTGCTCTTTTAGGTTTTTTACGATTGATTAAATTACGCAAGGTCGAAAATAATCCAGGATTATCATTTGCAGTTGAATCAATAAATTCTAACAATTCATCTCCAGTTATGCCTTCATCATCAGCCGCCCAATTACGCCATTGAAACTTTTCAGGGATAACAGAATCATAATCGTCTTTTAATAATTCTAGTTCTTTGTCTTTGTCATCTATTATTTTGAGGAAAAGCATCCAGCCCAATTGTTCCAATCTTTGAGCGTCGCCAGAAATGCCTCGGTCTTGTCTCATTATGTTTCTGATGCTGCTAACCACAGCTCCTACGTTCGCCATATTTTATGCTACTTTGTAAAGTTCATTTTCCAATTCTTTCAATGCTTCTAAATATTTTGATTTTCCTCCAAATGCATCTACAATTTCTTTAGGAGACCCAATTTTATTAAGTGGGTTTAGTCTAAGTACTTCCATACTTTCAATAGTCAATAATCCATCAATAGAATATTTATCCAAAAGACTAGTAATAGCTGCTTGGGCTTTTTCTCCATATTTTGTAAAATAATTTCGTTTTTTGACATTATTGGCTCTTTCCTTTCTGGTCAATGGTTTTGCATCATAGACCACATGGCAAATCAAATCAAAAGGATCAAAATCTTTCCCTACTTGTTCTTGAAGCGCCTCAAATATAATTCCTTGTTCTTCTAATTCTTCAATAATGATTTGCTTTTTTTCTGAATTATTCCATTTATTTAAAAATTGGTCAAGCGAAGCATAATGTCTTACCACATTATTTTTGGTGTAATCCTGTAAGCTTTCTGTAATAAGCCTGCCATTTATATCTAAATATTGGACACGTTTATTAATGAGGTTTACATCCACGCCATTAACTCTTATTTTTCTAGTTGGTTCTTCTACTATCTCGCCACCACCTTCAACAACAGGATAATCAAAAATAACTTCTGCTCCATCAATATCTAAAATTGGTTCTTCTGATTCTTGATCTTCAATATTTGCAATTTCATCGTGTTCAGTAATATCCATAATCATAGCAGGATCACCATTGAAATTTCGGTCAGCAAACATGTCTGTTACATTTCTAAAATCAATTATTGTAAAATAGGTTTTGCCAAACTCTTCGTTGATTCTGGTTCCTCGTCCAATGATTTGTTTAAACTCTGTCATTGATCCAATATTGCTATCCAATATAATGGTTTTGCAGGTAGGAATATTTACACCAGTAGTTAACAGTTTTGAAGTAGTTGTAAGAACAGGATAAGGTTCTGACGGCGATTTAAAGTTGTCCAGCTCATCTTTGCCTTCCTTGTTGTCTCCAGTGATCTGCATAACATATTTATTATTTTTCAAAAATAAATCTGAATTGGCATTTATCAATTGCGAACGCATACCTTCAGCATGTTCAATATCAACACAAAAGACGATGGATTTTGCCATTCGATCATTAGCCTTTAGGAAATTTGTTATTATTTCAGCTACTTTTTCCCTTCGTTCCTCAATGACAATATTTTTGTCAAAATCAATTCTGTTATAGATTCGATCTTCGACAGGATTTTCATATTTATCCAAAAAACCAAGTGGTGGTCGCCAACCTTCTGCATCAATATCTAAAGTAACTTTGATTACTTTGTAAGGAGCCAAAAATCCATCTTCAATTCCTTGTTTTAGAGAATAAGTATAAATAGGCTCTCCAAAATAATGTGTGTTGGAAACCTCTCTAGTTTCTTTAGGAGTGGCAGTTAATCCTAGATGAGTTGCTTTATTGAAATAGGTTAAAATTCTTCTCCAGTCACTATTTGCCCTTGCACTGCCTCTATGGCATTCATCAATGATGATCAAATCAAAAAAATCAGGAGAAAACTGTTTAAATGTATCTATTCCTTGTCTATCAGACAAACCTTGATACAATGCCAAATAGATATTGTATGCTTTATCAATTTTCCTATTTTTAATAATGGTCATGGCATCCTTAAAAGGAGCAAAATCCTCTCTGTAAGTTTGATCAATGAGAGCAGTTCTATCCGCTAAAAACAAAATTCTTTTTTTCGTTCCACTCTTCCAAAGTCTCCAAATAATTTGGAATGCAGTATAGGTTTTACCGGTTCCTGTTGCCATTGTGAGCAAAATTCTTTCTTGTCCTTTTACTATTGCTTCAATGGTTCTATTTATAGCAATTTGTTGGTAATATCTTGGTGATTTTCCAGAATTGTCAGAATAATAATCTTGGGCAATAATTTTTTCTGATGCTTCATCCTCAATTCCCTTGTATTTTATGTACTTCTGCCAAAGAATTTCAGGAGATGGAAATTCATCTAAAGATAACTCTTT
>JAHDGP010000300.1:2537-5873 GCA_020627525.1 Bacteroidota bacterium | reverse complement strand
TGCCACTGTACAGCCCTGAATAACGTTTGAAATAACGTTTTTCATTTTTTTCTAATGATTTAATTAGTCGAATTAGTTTTTTCAATTTGATTAAAGATTATTGTAAAATCGTAATATACGATATAAAAATCAAAAGGTCGCCACCTTAATTAATAGGGGCAACCTTTTGACGAAAAATCTAATTGTGTGTCAAGCATTACATTTTTCAATATTTATATCCTAGTTAAATTTTATTCGTTCTCAGGCAATTGCTCTTTTACAATGAAGTTAGGAGAAAGAGTAGTGTTTGCAGGGTGGAAAATGATATTAAAGAATAACATGTTTACATCATTGTCTGCTCCTTGATAAATTGTAGTACAATTTAAATTCAAATCACCTTTGCCATAACCTCTTTTTATATAATTTACCTGGTTGTTTACATTATCTTCAGCTTGTAATACTTCAAAGAAAATATCGTTTGCATCATTTGCTGCACCTTGGAAAATTACCTGTCCATCGTTTCCAACATTACCAGACCACAATTCATAAACACCATCTACAAGTACTCTTGAATGTTCTCCATAAACAGAAGTCGCTGGATCAGTAAAGTCAACAGAACCACCATTGTCTCCAATTACAACTGGAATTTGTGTCATTACTCCTAAGTGATTTCTATGTTTAACAGAAATAAAGTAAGAACCATTCCCAATTGGCATATTTACTGGTGAAACACCATCAACATCAACGATGTCGCCATCTCTTTGTAACAAGGCAGCTCTTGAAGCAATTGTTTCCCTCATTAATGTTTTATCTCTAAGGTCAACCAATACCCATTCGATAATTGCATTTTCTCCAGTTACGTTTAAAACTTCTTGAGTTGTTTCTTCTGTACCTACATGTTCGTAACCCGGATCTGGACCATAAGGATTTTCTAACGGTATTAGATCGTCTGCACGTAAATTATCATTCATCAATCCACCATCACCATTACTCGGACCTTGTAATCTTAATGCTAAATTTAAGAAGCAAGAAGAGCAATAGAAACCAGCATCAATTGTTTCATCAAATTCGTCTGGATCAAGATCAATAATATCTGTACAGCCATTTTCAGGATTAGCATCTGAATCATTTTCAATTCCTGCGCTTGCTCCGTCGCCTGGTGTAGTTATAAAATACAAACCTGTGTCTATATTCGATGCATCAAATTCAACAACATAATCAAAATTCGGATTAAGGTTTATGAATTCGTAATACCCTAAATTGTCCGTTGTGGTTGTTGCTATTGGATCAGTTTTTTCTGTGTCTGTTGAGTAATAAAGATTTACAACAACATCAGCTAATGGCAACTCACCTGGATCTTGGATTCCATTTCTGTCAACATCAATCCAAACATAATCCCCTAAACCAGCTACTGACTGAGGACATTCTGTAATAACAACTTCATCGGTGATCATACAACCATTACAGTCAGTGAATTTTACGGTATAAGTACCCGCTTGAGTAATTGTAATTGTTTGTTCATTTGAAGTAATTCCAGGACCTGTCCACTCATAAGTTTCAGTATTTTGAATGTCAGGAATTCCAATTGGTGTCAATGTTCCAAACCATTCTGTACAAGTACCAAATGAACCAGACGACCAAATACCAAAACTAAATTGGTCATCTTGGTTGTTTGCCCCATTTGCAAGAATAATATCTTTACCTGTTGATTTTTGTTCTATTGTATAAGCGGTACCATTGATAGTAATCGTACCTTCAAAATTTTGATAATATGCTCTTTCAGTACCTAGATTGTCTAAATAACAAGGATTTTCCCAAGTTTGTCCAATGGTTTGTTTATTAGAAAAATAAACATAAACTTGCCCAACTTGACCATTATTAGTAATTGTTCCAACTATTTCAGCTGATCCATCATCGTATTCAACAAAAATCAGGTCATCGCCAGCTTGCCAAGCAATATGATCTCCTTGACAACCTTCTCCTTCTTCTCCTCTTTGGAAAACTACTCCGGTTCCCAATAAACCAGGACACATTGGATCAGAATCACTGATTTGGTAATAATTTGCTATTTCTCTACAAGCACTTGCACCAGTTGCTTCAGCGGTAATTTGAATTGCTTGATCTTCACAGATTTCTCTGTCAAGTCCTAAATCTAAGTTTAACTCAACAGCAGTTAAAGTAATTTCGTCTGTTTGTACACATCCTTCACAGTCTGTAACAGTTATTGTATAAGTTCCAGGTGTTTCAATAGTGATTTCTTTTTCATCAGCACTAAAGCCATCAGGTCCAGTCCAAGCAAATGTTGTATTTGAAAATCCATCTGGAATATTTAATTCTAACAAGTTGCTGAAAAATTCAGTACAACCACCAAAAGTTCCATCAGTCCATCCACCGATTCCAAAGCCATTGCCTTGATTTCCAGCTCCGTCTGCAAGGATAAAATCTTTACCAGTAGCTTTTTCTTCTACTGTATAAACTGTTCCATTAATTGTTATTGTACCAGAAAAATGGTTGTAATAATACTTCTCAGCTCCTAATCTGTTAACATAACATTCATTGTTCCAAGAATCACCATTTTGGATTTTATCAGACAAATCAATGTCCACTTGACCAGTTTGACCATTATTGGTAATGGTTCCAGTGATTTTTGCTGTTCCATCACTGTATTCAATAAGTCTTAAATCAGTTCCTGCTTCCCATGGAATGTGGTCACCAGGGCATCCATCAGCTCTTTGAAAAAATACGCCTTTTCCAAAAATGTTTTCACAAGTTGGATCTACATCAAATAATTGATAATATTTTACTACTTCAGGACATTCTTTTGCTCCAGAAACCAATGGAGAAATTGTCACAGGATCGCAAAAAGATCTATCAGGTCCTGCATCGACAGATAAACTACAATCAGTTGCATAAGCATTGAAAGCCAAAAGGTTAGCTATGAACAGTATGGCGAAATTTTTGAGAAAAATACATAAGTTTCTGTTAGACAACTTTTTGTATTGAAATGTTTTCATAATTATTTTTTTAGGAGGATATACCTGTATTACAATCTATGTAAATAATTAAATATCAATTGAAAATAATATTCTCAACAAAAAAACTATGAAAATAGAGATCGGCTAGAAGTGTGGTGTTTTTTAAGAGGAAGTTAGTAGGTACAAATATAAGATAATAAAATGAAAAATAGTAACATTTTTTTGATTTACAACCCATATTATAGCGCACATTAATACTGACAAATTTGGGTATTACTTCGTCAAAATTAGTACCAAATTTGTTGATTTAAATTTCAGCATAGAAGGGGAGCTGAGAATCTGGATATATTATTTTTACCACATAATTGTAAGTTTAATGGTT
>JAHDGP010000300.1:0-2437 GCA_020627525.1 Bacteroidota bacterium | reverse complement strand
GTTTAATGGTTTACGATTTCAACTATTTCTGCGGCACTCAGTGTTAAACTACTCAACACATAAAACAATGCCAAAGCAACAATAAACTTTAGAGACATGTTGCAATAATGTCTAATGTCGATTTCTTTAGGGGACTTTCCGTTCATCTTCTCTTCCTTTTATTTTTAACAAATAATTTAAGTCTTTCTAAATATAGAAAGGTTAATAGTAATGTGGGAGTTGTAATAGGAAGCCTGTGGGCGCGTGTGTTATGATTCAAATGTAGCCCATACTAGAACAGTAAGGCAAATAATTGAAGTTATATTTCATTACAAAAAAATCAAAAAAAATCAATTCAAAAACAAAAAATGAACTTCGTTTTAAAATATAAGTAGCTGATTATTAAGTGTCTAAGATTGTGAATAAAATAGAAATTATCAACTTTAAAGGCAAGAAAATGATGAAAGCCAAAGGAATGTTTTTAGAAATATTAACAACTATTCAGTAAATAATTAAATTTTGCTAATATGTAATAAGTTACTGTCAAATGACATAAATACGTCAAAACATTTGAGAAATTTTGCATACTGTCTTCCAATTTCTGGTTGTTGCTCGAATTTTAAGCTTTTTTTCCCAAAAATTATTGGTCAGTTTGGTTTGACTATAACCATCTTTGAAAAACAAATATATTGCTTTATTTGCTAAATGAAATTTATCATTGTTAAAATTTGTATTTTTCAACAAATTTGTATCGAAATTGACAGGAACTGACTCAAGAAAAGTTACATACAACTTACTCAAATCAGTATCCTTCATTTTTAAAAATGGATTTTCTTCTTTTTCAGTTAAAAACTCATTTTTTGATCTTACCAAAACGGGTACCTTGAATCCGAAATCTTTTAAAACAACATTTGTGATTTGTAAAGAGAGTTGAGTGCAATCTTTGTGTTCAGATTGAAATACAACATTACCACTTTGTATATAGGTTTTAATATCTTTAAAATTGCATTTGGCTAAAGAATTTTTCAAATCAGCCATTTTGATTTTATTATTGCCACCAACATTGATTCCTCGAATTAAGGCTACAAAATCATTCATACAAATAAAGATTTAGCATGTTTAAGTTTTTACAAGTTCCAATTTCATAAAGTTTTTGAATGTATCAATCACTTCGTTTAGGTTGATGTTTGCCTTAAAGCCTGCATCGACAACAGGGTTTTTGCGTTCACCAGTTGCTATTGCCATTTCAACATAATAGTTTTTGTCAGATTCACTTCGCACCAGTATAAAATTTTTTTTGTCTTTGTCAATGAAGCCAATTGTTGTTGGATCATCCTTCCAATTATCTCTAATTGTAAAACTTTCTGGATCAAATAACTTAGTTATGTACTTAACGACATCTTTTATTTCAACGTCTTTGTTTAATTCTTCTGGGTTCATATTATTTATAAATTAGGTTAATTTTTTTACTACTTTTCCAACAGTCAATCCTTGTACTACTATTGAAAATATTACAACGATGTAAGTAATGTGGAGGAATAAATCACGGTGCATTGCATCACTCAGCGACAAGGCTAAGGCTATTGAAATACCACCTCGCAACCCGCCCCATGTCATGATCATATTTGTGTTTTCAACAAACTCTAGCTTCTTTTGATACAGCTTTATAGGAATGGATAATGAAATAAACCTAGAAAGCAGAATTAGCGGAATTAAAATAAATCCTGCAAGAATATATTGCTGATTAAATGATAAAACAAGTAATTCTAATCCGATTAATACAAATAAAATAGCATTTAAAAACAAATCAAGTAATTCCCAGAACTTGTCTACATATCTTTCTGTCATTTCTGACATTGCCGTTCCTCTAACGGTATCATTCCCTACATAAAGTCCAGCCACAACCACCATCAATGGTCCAGAAAAATGCAGTTTACTTGCTAGTAAATATCCTCCCATAACCATTGCCAAAGTAATGATGACCTCAATCTCGTAATTATCAATGGATTTCATTAAAGTATAGGTAATCCATCCAAAAATAAGCCCTAGCACGATTCCTCCTCCTACTTCTTCTGCAAAGAGTTTGCCAATTTCCATTACTTCAATATGTTCGCCTCCTGAGCTTGCTATGCTGAAGATGGTTAAAAATATCACAACGCCCACACCATCATTAAAAAGTGATTCTCCAACAATTTTAGTTTCCAGTTTTTTAGGAACACCAGCCTTTTTTAATATTCCCAAAACCGCAATGGGATCGGTAGGAGAAATGAGGGCTCCGAAAAGCAAGCAATATATGAATGCAACAGAAAATCCAAACAATGATAGTATACCATATGTAAACAGACCTACCAGAAAAGTTGACAGTAAAACGCCAAATGTTGCGAACAATAGTATAGGCCATCGCTGGACTTTCAATTGATCAAAGTTTCTATGTAAGGCTCCTGCAAAAAGCAAAAAA
>JAHDGP010000299.1 GCA_020627525.1 Bacteroidota bacterium | reverse complement strand
GTTTGTTTGTCAAGATTTGAATCAGTAAAAACGCGCAACATATAAATGCCTGACTCCATACGCTCGACATCTACTTTTTCGATGCCTCTAAATGATTTTAACTGCTTTACATTTTCTGCAGTGAGAGAAGATACATGCACTACATACTTTGTAACAGTATTTGTAGCGGTAATTGACAGATTGGAATGTGTTACATTTTTTGCTTGGATATGAATACCATTAACTGCAAATAATACAGTTAATAAAGCAATGCAACTCATTGTTTTGGTTATAAGATTCTTCATTTTCTTAAATTATATAGTTGGTTATTAAGTCTCTAAATCGAAAATGTCCAATTACTATATTATCGAAAATATTATTTTTTATTCTAAAATTTAAATAATATAGCCTAGACAAAAAACTGTCTAATTGTAAGTAGAATGATTCTGCAATTTACTAAACAACAGAATGAAAAAATGTACATTAAAATATTGTATAATTTGAAATTGTATTTTCAAACACCGCTAAAATAAGAAAATATAGTCTAATAACCATATTATCAGTCTTCTAATTCACAACATCCATCAATGCTATCAATTGTTCTGGGACCAAAGGTTTGAGTACATTCTGAGTCTGGGTCAGAAACTATTAGGAAGTAGGTTCCAAGTTCTGAAGGAGAAAAGTAAGGATTTCCAACAAACTCAGCTACTTTGTTTCCGTCAATATCAAACCAACTATAGACCTCATTGCCATTTAAAGAAAAACTAGGAATGGCATACAAAGCACCATTTCTGTCAATATGCAATGTCTCATAATCAACTCCGCACGCCCCTACTCTTTGTTGATAAAATACATTATCTTGAATGTAATTTATAGCTGTATTTCTTTTTATTACATCAGCAAATGTTGTTTGATTAATTTCATCTCTAACTGTTTGGCTAAATCCTGGATCATTTTCATAATAATAATAATCTCCATCTCTCAAATTTTGGAATTGCTGCTTTAAAATTGCAGACATCGTTGCACCCATTTGACCACCTGGCGTTTTTTCTTCAGCTAAAAGTCCCACCCAAACATCTATTTCATTAATATCGGGATATGCAGCTGAAAGCACAGATTCAACCGCTATGTTTGAATTTATATCAGCATAATTATTTGCCATTGTTCCAGTAAAATGTTGTCTATAAGCATTATAATCATCCAACCCATGATCTCTTCCTCGCTGAATATTAATTGCAGCCAAATCCATCCCAGGACCAACTGGATCATCCGTAAACAAAAATGACCTTAAATCTTCTACGATCTTAGAGTCAATTTCTCTTTGAAACATTTGAGCCATTCCACTTAAAAAGGGCTCTAAACCATAGTTCTCTACCCACTGCGGGTTGAAAAATGCTTGTTTTAATTGCAACCATCCCGGACCAACAGATAATCCATTTTCACTACGCATTAATAAAACATCATCGACCATTGTATGACCAATACGGTAAGCAGCTGTAGAAAATACATTCATTAAATCAGGTTGTATATTGGAATCATAACCATTAAATGCATCTAAATATATTCCGATTGAAGGAAGAAATTCATCGAAAGTAATTTTTTGCATAATTGCAATAACTCTTTTTCTTGCCTCTTGATAAATCACTTCATCATCTGTGTATCCTGCTAAAATCAACTCATCACAAATCCGATTGTGTTCTCTACTAAACAATGTGTGCAATGCTAACAAACCCGTATGCTCATTGGCTCTAAAATCACCCGAAATAAAATGTGGATTTACATTTAAATTATTTTGCATAATCGGAGCATTGGGATCAATGGTTCCGCCAAACTCTTTATCAAGTGTATTATAAGGCAGCATACCATCTATCGTCATCCAAAGTTTACCGTCGCTGTAAGTTCTCAACCAATTGTTTGTTGCAAAATTATCGCCGTACAATTGGGAAGCATCAATCCAAGCTGTCGTAGAATTAAATTGCTCCCGATCAACTCCTGCTGTTCCAGTTCCTGGAAACGGTTCTGAACGATGAAATGGAATTGGTGCTATAATTACATCATTGGGTTCACCAGTTGGCATAATCATTTCCAAATCAGCGGGGTTGGAAGATTCAAATGTTCGGGTAATATCGTGATCTAAAAATTGTCCCCAAGCAAATACGTATGCACTTAAATCAGCTGAATGTGCATTTATGTTTTCCTTAAAAATCTTATTACTAATAGCCCGTGGATTCATTCTTGTATTTCCAGCCATAGCATTCCCATTGTAGTCATTGGGAATGGCTCTTACAAAAGGAACATTATTCATTCCCCAATCCGTATTATTAATATTGTTGCAACTTCCGTCAATTGATCTATATGTCTGTTGACCAGTACAATTTTGAATTTTATTTGATTGATTGTTGTAATGATTTTCTTTAGGCGCCTCTGCAGTTCCACTTAGATAATGTCTAACGGGATTTTGTGCATCTATCCCTATAAAGGTAGAGAAATTGATGACTCCCATCAAAATCACACTCAATATAGCTTTATTCATAATATTTCTGTTTGATATAATTCAATGATCCTCAATTGGTCAATTAATCAAGAGCTTTTAAAAAGAGCTTTGTTTTTTTGCAAATAAAGAACACTGACTCAACTAAAACACTGATTTTCAGTTGAATTTTTAATAAAAATAATACGCAGTGATGTTAGAACATTTAGGGATTTAACATTTACATTAAAAAATTGTCTTTTACCGAAGTGCAAAATACTGCCTTTTGAATTGCAAAACTTAAATCCTACAATGCTCTTATTGTCTTTGATAAAATGTATGCTAAGACATTCCACAATGTAACCAATATTACAAATTTATAAAATCATTTCATTATAAATCTCAATTTTTGTGGAATAGTTGAACTAAAAAACCTCCGAAATCTTTGATTTCGGAGGTTTTACCAATGTATATTTTTTTATACTATTTAATAATTGTTGCCAATTCTTCTTTAGAAGGCAAATGATTGTGGTGGTATTTCTTAAGCAATACACCATCCTTTACAATCGACAAACCTGGATTAGAACGATTCATTGTTTTAATAGGGGTAGCATCCAAATTATAGAATTCGTATTTATCATCTGTATAGCTATTGGCTTTTGCAATTTCTGTTGCTGTCAAACCTACTTTTTTAATAGAGGCATCATTGAAACTTCCCACCAAGTCATTGATACGTTTAAAACCATCTTTATCCGCAGTTGTTGCATCATAAGAATTCACCCAAAAAGAAACACCATTGTGTCCCAAAACTTGATCTTGCACTTGATCGCCATCATCCGTATTGATTAAAAAGTCTTTACATTTAGGCAGTTCTGGCTCTCTGATTACTTCATCAATTCTGTCTTTGTATTCCCATCCATCTTTAGAAAATTTTCCAAAGTCATTCATTCCAACAGTCTTTTCTTCACCACCTTTTGTGACAACAAATTTTACCACTCTTTCACCAGGGTCTAACCCTTCGTCGCTTGTACATTTACGCAAATCTGTTCCTTCCGCATAAGCTCTAAAATCTACAATAGGCAAATTGTTTACATTTCTAAAAGTAAATAAAATTGTAGCTATCGAAAGAATAGCCAACAAACCATAGGCAATTCCCTTTTTAGTTATCAACTTATATTTTCCAGCAAGCACTATCAACAACAGTATCAAGACAGTAAGCACAACATCTTTTATAAATGATTCAAATGGTTTTAACTTTACAAATTCACCAAAACAACCACAATCAGTAACCTTTCTTTGCGTTTCTTTGAATTCTGTCCATTGACTAAACTCAAAGAAAGTTGCCCCGTCTGGAACATAGCCAGTTAAGAAAGAGAACCCAGTCAATACAGTAAAGAATAAAATGATTGCCAAATATAAAAAGAGTGTACTTTTTTTGAATGTTCCGAGGATTAGGGAGATTCCGAGAACGATTTCCAAGACAATCATTATAATTGAAAAGGCAAATGCCATAGATCCTAAAATTTCCCACAGGAAAGATAAAAACGGAAAATGAACTGTAAACACTGTAAAGTATTCTTCCATTTTAATTTGTGTTCCGATTGGGTCAATCGCTTTTACAACACCAGAAAAAACAAAGAAGACTCCGAGAAAATTTCTCAGGTAGTGAACAAACCAATTTTGAGGTTTTGATAAGAACGCACTTACACCGCTGACCCCAACAGCGATTAAGGCGATTAATCCAATTAACTGGTATAAACTCATAATCTTTTATTTAGTATTTTCATCCATTAAAATCAAACAGAAAACCGCATAGTTTATAATGTCCAAATAATTGGCATCTAAACCTTCCGAAACAAGTGTCTTACCCTGATTATCTTCTATTTGTTTTACTCTTAATAATTTTTGTAAAATTAAATCTGTCATCGAACTTATTCTCATTTGCCTCCAAGCCTCGCCATAGTCGTGATTTTTGTTTGCCATCAATGATTTTGCAAGCTGTAGTTTATTGGTAAACAACTCAATCGCCTTTTTCTTTTCCAAATCTGGATAATCTACAATTCCAAGCTCCAATTGGATCAGTGCCATTGAACAATAATTGATGATTCCCAAAAACTCTGATGGTATACCATCTTCAACCATTTGCTTGCCTTTTTGTTGAATCGTTCTTATTCTCGCGGCTTTGATAAATATCTGATCTGTCAATGATGAAGGTCTCAAAATTCTCCAGGCAGTACCATAATCTTCTGTCTTTTTAGAAAAGATATCTACACATCTTTTCGTGATAGAATCATATTGTTTATCTGTTTTTGTTATGTCTGACATTTTTTTATTTAATTACGCCTGCAAAATTGTCTTTAAATTTTTACATTACCAAAGGAAATCGCTTTCAAAAATTAGCTTTTCATTTTTAATTTTAAATTCAAAGGTTCAACAAATGCTTACTTTCATAGTACAAATTTAACACTTTCAACTAAAATTTTAGTTAATAAATTATTAATTAAACTAAATCTTTAGTTAACGAATCAGTTTCTAATGAATAATACAAAATCCACAAACAATTACAGTTTAAATTGTAAGGGCACAAAAATATGCCTTAAAAGCCCTAAAATTATGGGTATTCTCAACTTAACACCTGATTCTTTTTACGATGGAGGAAGATTTAACTCCAAAGATACTGCTTTGGTAAGAGTAGAAAAAATGTTGGAAGATGGTGCAGATATTATTGACATGGGCGGAATGTCTTCCAGACCAGGGGCACCAATCATTCCAGTGGCAGAAGAATTAAAACGTGTAATTCCAGTCATTAATGAGGTAAATAAGCGATTTCCCGAAACCATAATTTCGATAGATACACTTCAAAGTGAGGTTGCAAGAGAAGCGATTGGGGCTGGGGCTTCATTGATAAATGATATTTCATCTGGCAATATTGATCCCAAGATATTTGAAGTTGCGGCAGAATTTGATGTTCCTTATGTATTGATGCATATGCAAGGCAAGCCACAATCTATGCAGGAAAACCCGATATATGAGGATGTCTGCTCTGATTTAATAGAATTTTTTAAAAAGAAAATTGCTTATTTGCAAACATTGGGATTAAAGGAAATCATTTTGGATGTCGGTTTTGGTTTTGGCAAGACGGTTGAGCACAATTACCAATTGCTCAACCAACTGGATGAATTTCATATTTTGGGCAAACCGATGCTGGTTGGGGTTTCCCGAAAATCTATGATATGGAAAGTCTTGAAATCCAATCCTGAACAAGCATTAAACGGGACGAGCGTTGTTCATACATTGGCACTCTTAAAGGGAGCAAATATTTTACGGGTTCACGATGTTAAAGAAGCGAAAGAGTGTGTGAATATTTTTTCGGCTTATAGTGCATAATTTTTGAGTAAATAGCCAGTATTAAAGTTTATATCTTTTGTGAA
>JAHDGP010000298.1 GCA_020627525.1 Bacteroidota bacterium | reverse complement strand
GGCTTCAAAACTTTGATCCCGAATTGGATACAGGCTATGAATTGCACATTACAGATCTAAGTGGTAAAGTAGTAAAAAGGGTAGTATTGATTGACAATGAAACAGATATTTCAGACTTGTCTGATGGAATGTATATTGTAAACATTTATAAAGAGGGCAAAGAAATATTTAAGTCTAAATTAATGATTAATAAATAAATATTTTAATGCAATAAACACAATAATATCCTGTTCAATTATTGAACAGGATATTTTCCATTTCTTTAAATATTCCATTTTGAGAATTTTATTTTTGACATTACTTGCAATTTATTCTTTTGGGCTAAATGCTCAAAACCTAGTTCCTAACCCAGGCTTTGATATTTTAACAGACTGTCCAAATGAATTTGGACAAATATATTTGGCTACTCCTTGGGTATCTGTTTCACAAAAATCACCTGCTCTTTTCAACACCTGTTCAGAAATTGATAAGTTATCACCTCCTACAGCTGGACATTCTTATTATGGTTATCAAGTACAAAAAAGTGGAGAGGGTTATGCGGGAATATTTGTTTATAATGATTCAAATATAATTGGTTTAGAATATATGGGTACACCATTAAAAAAAAGATTAGAAAAAGGAACATTATATTATTTAGAATTTTATGTTTCACCAGACTTAAATCCAAACCAAAATTGGATCTATACTGATGCTGTTGGTCTTTCATTAACAGATAGTTTTTATTATGAGTCTATTCAACCAAATGAGGCAATGTCTTTAGAACCGGTTATTGAAAACAGAGGCACCCTAATTACGGACACGGTTGGTTGGACCAGAATCAATGGCTCCTATACTGCCAAAGGCTCTGAACAATTTGCTATTATAGGAAATTTCAGGAGTACTTTTGAAACATTGATTGAAGTTGAGGATTCTAATATCACGCCATATAATAACAATTTTTTTGTAGAAGATGTACTAATAACTCCTTTTGATCCTTTGCCTGATACTTTATTGCTTTGTGAGGGGGAAGAAAAAGCGTTTAATGCCTCTTTTTTGGATGCGGAATATTTGTGGAGTGAAGGCAGTACCGATTCAATATTGTTGATTTCTAAAGCTGGAAAATATTCAATAGAAGCAAAAATAGACGATTGTTTTTTAAGAGACACCGTGGTGGTTATTTCTGAAAAAGACTTCAATTATTTTTCAGAAGATACTACTGTTTGCCGCAAAGACAATTTTGTATTGCGTACGCCTATTCCTGGTAATTACGAATGGTCTACAGGCAGTATAAACAGTTATTTACCCATTGAAACATCAGGGAATTATTGGCTTAATATAAGCAATGAATGCGGTGAGTTTGATTTTTCGTACAATGTGGAAGTAATTGATTGCAATTGCACCGTTTTGGTACCCACTGCTTTTTCACCAAACGGCGATGGTATAAATGACAATCTCAAAGTATTCAGTAATTGCAATTTTGATATGCAAATAAATAAATTCACCGTGTTTGATCGTTGGGGAAATTTAGTATTCAGTGGCAATGGCAGCAATGAAATTATTTGGAATGCGAATCAAGGTAGCAATTCATTACCAATTGGTGTTTATATTTGGTACTTGGAATATGAGTATTATGAAAGTGACGAAGTAACAAAAGTAGCAGAAAGTGGGAATGTTACGCTGGTGAGGTGAGTATTGTTTGTTTGAAAATCTGTGTATTATTTGTGTAATCTGTAGTGAGAATAATTGAACAGGAAATTATATTATATTCGAGCCAAATAAGAAATTACATATTCAGTTTTAAAGTGAAACTATGAAATTTACAGTAAAAATTTATATTGCAATTCTCTTTTTATGTTTTAACACTACAACCTCTCAAAATATTGATTTCAAATTGTATGGATTGTTGCAAGATTTTGAAGAAGCTAATATTTTCCTAATTGATGCACTTTCAAGAGATACAATTGCGAATACAAATTTAGTCGATGGTTTTTTTCAGTTGACAGGTACTGTCAGCGATTATGACGGATTTTGTAAGCCCGCACTATTGTTTGCAAAAAAGACATCTGGTAAGCGGTCTTTGTCTTTTCCAATTGCGTTGGAGCCAGGAAATATCGTTTGTTCTTTTGATTCTGGAGTACCTGTTTTTGCAGGTACCAAGAATCAACAAAAGTTAAGTGCATTTATTAAGTCTGTTTCAAAGTATGAAGAGTTGTTAAGAGATACTATTTCATATAATAAAGATAGTTTGGTATCAGAGATTGCCTTTGATGTAAATACTTTTTATAAAGAAAACAGCAATTCAGCTCTTAAGCATTTTGCCACATTGTTGACTGCTGATTTTCTGCAAAGAGAAATCATTAATCCAGTAGATTTATACTTTGACGAAAAAAATTGTAATTCCAACAATTCAACTACAATATTTGAGGATTATTTGTGCAAGACAATCCAACAAGTAAATAAAGATTGGATTGGAATAAAGGCTCCTGGTTTTACTGTGGATTACAATAAAGTAGCATTTGATTTAGATAAATTTATTGGTAAAAAGTATATTTTGTTGGAATTTTGGGCAAGTTGGTGCAAACCATGTAAAGAACAATTAGATAAGCTCAATGCAATAAATCTAGGTAAAAATAGTAATTTGGAAATAATCACTATTTCTATTGATTCCAATGTTGCAAACTGGGAAAAGAGTTGCAAAGATTTTAATACAAACTGGATTAATATAATTGATTTGAAAAGAAACATTAGAACTCAATACAATGTCCATGCAGTACCCTTAACGATCTTGATAGATACAAGTGGTAAAATTATTTCAAGAAACCCAGACAATATATTACAACTAATAAACGACATTGTTTTTGAGGAATAATTTTGAGTGATTAATACTTTCATTTGCTATTTAGGCTTAATATTATAAATACATTAATATCCTGTTCAGTTGTTGAGCAGGATATTTTAAACTGAGTCAGGCAGGCAACGCTTTACCAATTGGCGTTTATGTCTGGTATTTGGAATACGAATATTATGAAAGCAATGAAGCAACAAAAGTTGTGGAAAGTGGAAATGTTACGTTGTTGAGGTGAGTATTGTTTGTGTTTAATCTCTATCATCTTTGGTGAGAAAATCCACCACGAATGACACAGATTTTCATAGATAAAAAATCTGTGTCTAATCTGTTCAATTTGTGGTCAGGCTCTCACAGAAAATATTTGTCAAAGAAAACTTTGTGTTTAAAAAATAGAAACTTACCAAAATGGAACAATCAATATCAGTCAGCCAAAATATAAAACGAATCACATCACATTCACTCCATCTGCTTTAACTACTTTAGCCCCTTCTTTGTTTATTCTTGAAATATAGATTTGGCAAGAAATTTTATTTTGATAAAAGAACTTTTGAATTGTTCTGCCAACTTTTGTTGCAACATTTTTATCAGCTGTAAATGAAAACACAGAAGGTCCTGAGCCTGATATACCCAAATTGAATCCACCTATTTTTTCAACTGCCATTTTCATTTGAGGAAAAGATTTTATCAACTTAGATCTTTTGGGTTCAGCAATGTAATCTTTCAATCCGTCCTTTATTAGTTCAAGGTTATTGCTGTAGCATCCAGCAACAAATCCTGCGATGCAAGCATTTTGCCTAATCACTTTTTTCATCTCCAGTGTTTCAGGAATCAACCCTCTGGCCATAGCCGTTGAGATTTCAAAGTCGGGGTGAACCAAAGTGACCCACACTTTTTTGGGAGCTGGAATGGAAACGTAAGTTAATTTTGGTTTATAATTTGTAATTAGAATAATTCCTCCTAATAGACAGGGTAGGGCATTGTCTCCGTGTACAGATCCAGAAACTTTTGCTTCTGCTTGTAATGCAAAAGGTATCAATTCTTCCTTGGTAAGCTTGTTTCCATAAATTTGATTGGCTGCTACCAATGCAGCAACGGCACTTGCAGCACTAGAGCCCATTCCACTACAAATAGGTAAGTCTTTCTTTAGAATAATATCTAGGCCTCTGCCTTTTTGTAAATGCTTTTTAAGAGACTTAACAACTATTCCAGCTGTGTTTTTGTCCACATCTAAAGGCAGTTTGCCATTGTCTCCATCAATCCTTATGATATTAATTTTTCTATCATAATTTAAATTGACCTTAACATAATCACCAGGTTCATTTACTGCCATTCCTAGTAAATCAAATCCACAGGATATGTTTCCTATGGTTGCTGGTGCAAAGGCGGTAACGCCTGTATCTCCTACGCTAATTTTATCCATATTTTAGCAACAGTACATTTTAGTAAGCTTTGAATTTAATGTGTATTTTCCAGAAATTCAATTAAATAACAGAATCTTTAAAAATTTAATTGAAAGATACTTAAGTAATGACTCATAAACAACTTCAGGGGATTTGATAATTATCTTTTGATTTTACATTCTTCGAACGTATCGCTCCAGTTATTTCTACTCATCTTAGCTTGGCTATACTTGGTAAAAATGCCTGTGGGGGAAACCGATTAAAAAATCAAAATTAAAACGGTCCGACTTTCGTCAAATTCAAACACTTAGTTATTATTAATTCCTTACTATTGTACTGTCAATTTACTAATTGGTTTCCAATTCCTATAATTTCTGCAAAAACGCCAGCTGAAGTAACGGCTGCACCTGCACCCGGACCCTTAACAACCAATGGACGTTCTTTGTATCTGTTTGTTTTAAAAACTATCATGTTATCACTGCCAGATAGATTGTAAAACGGACTTTCTGGTCCTACTTCTTTAAGTCCTACGGAAATTGATTGGCTACTGATAGACGCGAGCATTCTTAAAACTTTGCCATTTTTAGTAGCAGTTTTACATTTCTCTGTAAAATAATCATTGTGTTTTGCTAATTCTTCCATGAAATCATCAACAGAAACTGCATCGATACAAGATTGAGGTAAAATATTTTCTATATCAATGAATGATTTTTCAACTTTCAAACCGATCTCTCTCCCTAAGATCAATGCTTTACGTGCAACATCTGTGCCACTTAAATCAATTCTTGGATCTGGCTCCGTATACCCCTTTTCCTGCGTGGCTTTTACCACATCAACAAAATTTACTTGATCATTAAAATTGTTAAAAATAAAGGACAGTGATCCTGACAATACTGCCTCAATTTCTATAATCTGATCTCCACTTTTTAATAAATCTTTTAAAGTTGAAATAACTGGTAAGCCGGCACCGACTGTCGTTTCATATAAGAAAGATGCATTGTGTTTTTTAGAAAGATAATCTAATTTTTCATAATCGGCATATGAACCAGAATTGGCTATTTTATTTGGTGTTACTATTGATATACTGTTTTTAAGCACTTCTTCATAATATTCAACTGGTTTGGCACTCGCAGTACAATCAACCAAAATAGAATTTGCCAAATTCATTTCAATCATTCTTTCAAAAAAGGCTGGCAGGTTTGCAACTTCTCCATTTTCATTTAAATGATCAATGCAATTATTGTAATTCATGCCATCTGCATCAAACATCATTTTGCGACTGTTAGAAAGGGCAACCATACGCAATTCTAAAGACATTTTGTCTTTCAAATAAGCTGATTGCTGTTCAATTTGTTCCAACAAGGTTGAACCAATTAATCCAATCCCTACAAAAAACAAATTTACCGTTTTGGTATCTGATGTAAAAAATGCTTGGTGCAATACACTAATGGCTTTTGCTTCATCGTCTTTTGATACTACAACAGAAATATTCAGTTCTGAAGAACCCTGAGCAATAGCAAATACATTTATCCCATTTTTACCCAAAGCCTGAAACAACCTACCAGAGATACCAGTCGTTTTTTTCATTTGAGAACCAACCAACAAATATTTTTTTTAATCTCCAACTTATCAACAAAAACAGTTTTCAATATAATTGGTGGATTAATG
>JAHDGP010000297.1 GCA_020627525.1 Bacteroidota bacterium | reverse complement strand
TTTGATGATTGGAAATACGAATATCATGTCGTTGCATTGACAATCTCATTGCCATGACTCCCTTGCACAAAAATACTCAAGTCAAAATTTCTAAATTCAAAATTTCCTGTTAAACCATAAATAAAATCTGGGTGCGGACTTCCTATTTGAGTTTGATCACTATCGGATATTATACCATCACCGTTTAAATCTTTAAAACGGAAATCACCAGGAACTGCATTTGGCTGAATCATTTCACCATCTGCATTTAGGTTCTCTCTGACTTCAAAAACATTTTGGAAAATACCGTCGGTCTCATAACCATAAAAATACCCCAATGGCTTATTTTCTTCCATTCTAGTTGTATTGTTTCCAATACCTTGTACATATCCCGAAGTATATGGAGTAGATGCTTGCCCTAAACTTGTTACCTCATTGTTAATAAATGAAATATTAAACCCTATATCACTCTTTAATACTCGTCCAGTTCTGTAGCCTACTGCAAACTCCCATCCTTTATTTCTTATTGTACCAATATTCTGAAATGGTGGTGCAGGATCATTTACTCCTGAACCAGCTGTCGCCAATATTGCGGCAGGAATCAATAAATCTTTTGTATCTTTGATAAAATAATCCATAGAAAAGGAAATTTTATCTTGTAAAAATCCAGCATCAAAACCAATATCTGTTTGAGTACTTACTTCCCATTTAAGGTCAGAATTTGCAGGAGTGGTTGGAGCTTCACCTTGAAGAATATTTTGTTCTGTTCCAAATACATATCCCAAAGCTGAGTTAATCGAAGAAACATAACCATAATCACCAAGACTGGCTTCATTTCCATTTTGTCCCCAACTTGCTCTTAGTTTTAGGTAATTCAAAGAAGGTAAAAAGTTTCCAAAACCTATATCTTCCGTTGCCAACCACCCAACTGAAGCAGCTGGAAATACTGCAAATTTATTGGCACTCCCAAAACGAGAAGAACCATCTCTTCTCAATGAAGCTGTTACAAAATATTTATCTAATAAATTATAATTTACTCGACCGAAATATGACAACAAAGTAGATTCAGATATATCTTCTCCAATCCCTCTATTTTCTTCATTCGCTTCTGTAACTGTTTGATTGGTAATATACGCATCTTCAGGATCATTAGAAGGAAGATCAGCCAAACTTATGGTAGATAGTTTCCAGTTTCTGTCTCTGTAAGTTCTTCCCAATAACACTTCAATTTTGCTATTTTCTTTAATACTGAAATTATATCCTAAAGTATTTTCCAACATCAAATTTGTCCATCTTTGGCTCTCTTTAGTAACCGAATTTTGCAAAACACTTTCGTGTACAAATGCACCAGTTGGGTCTAAATTAAAGAAAGGTTGAAAACTGAAGTTCGTTGCAAAATTTATATCCATAGATCCCATTGTTTTAAATGTAAGACCTTTTAATATTTCTAATTCTCCTCCCAAAGAACCAATGATTCGATTGCTTTGCCATTGACTATTGCTCAAAGCAATTCTGTTTACTGGGTTTTTAACATCACCAGTTACAATTTCAGAAAAATTGTAAGTTCCATCGTCTTTTTTGACCGTTGTTATAGGGTCTATATTCATTGCAAAAGCAACAGGAGAAGAAAATTCATTATTCTCAGGAAGCGCATCCCTCGTTAAATAAGTGTAGTTAACATTAGATAAAATTTTAAGCGCTTTATTCACTTGGCTCGTACTTTTAAACCTTGCTGTATATCTTTCAAAGGCAGATTTTTCACCTCCCATTATTCCTTCCTGTTGAAAGTAACTTCCTACAATTCCATAAGTAGACTTTTCACCACTGCCAAGAACAGTAAATTGGTGGCTTTGGATAGGAGCATCTTGGAAAATTTCATTTTGCCAATCAGTACCCTCTCCCAAAGTTTGGGGATCAGGAATATTAAATGAATTATCAGGGTTAGCTTCTAATATATATTCTCCATATTGTTGAGCATTAAACAACTCTACTGTTCTAGCAACTTGTTGAACACCATAATATGAATCAAAGGAAACCGATCCTTTTTTTCCAGTTTTACCTTCTTTGGTAGTAATTAAGACAACACCGTTGGCTCCAGATGTTCCATATATTGCAGCAGATGCAGCATCTTTCAAAACACTTATTGAAGCAATATCATTTGGATTTAAAAAATCAATTCCATCTACCCAAACGCCATCAACAATATAAAGAGGATCACTATTATTTGGTGTTCCAACACCTCTAATTCTCACCGACAAAGCGTTTCCTGGAGAGCCAGAGCTCTGTGTAATTTGTACGCCTGATGTTCTTCCTTGCAATGCTTGTTCAATCCTTAAATTTGCAGTTTTATTAATATCCTCTGCTAATACAACTGATACCGCTCCATTGATTTCACTCCTCTTCTGGGTACCATAACCCACAACAACAATTTCGTCAAAAACTTGAACATTTTCACTAAGCTGCACATCTAATGTGGTATCGTTTTTCACAACAAACTCCTGAGAAACATATCCTATGTAGGAAAATGTAAGAACTGAATTTTTTTCAACTTCAAATGTATAAAGCCCAGTAATATCAGTAACCGTCCCTTTGCCTGGATTGTCTTTATCAAGAATACTAGCACCTATCAATGCTTCTTTACTCTGTTTATCTGTTACTTTTCCTGTTATTTTTATTGTCTGTCCAAAAAGAATAATTGGAATAGAAAAAATGCAAAATATACATAAGGTTAATTTGTTAATCTTCATTATTATTTAATCTAGTCTAATTAATCTGGTTAAAAAATCCAATGAGTATGTGCTGAGAAATAGTAATATCTGATTATAAAATAGAAACAATTGAATATTGGTAATTCAATTTTACTACAGGGTATATATTATAAGCAAAATTTTTATATCTTAAAGATACCTTACAGCATCACAAATCATTGAATTATGTACATTTTTATTCTTTTGTTTAAAATCTACTAAATTATTTAAATAAAAGCTAGACAAACTCAAAAATATGATACCAATTACACCAATTTCTTTAAAGTTAAATATACCATGTTTTCTCCAAAATACTTTGTCTTTCTGTATTCTACATTTCGAAAAATATAATGATTCGTATTTAGAAATGGTTAAAGAATAACTGTCCGATTTGATAATTATCTATTGATTTTTTTCTTCGTTATTTTTATTCCCCGTAGCTTGGTATTCATTCAATAAAAACGCTTAAACAAAACCAATGTAAAACCAAAATTTTATCAACTGTCGAAAATCAGCTATTTATAAGACATTTCATAGAATAATTTTATTATAAATTTTGAATCTCTTTAGTTTACGCTCGTTCTTTAAAAAGGCATAAATCATACCAAACAAACAATAATATGACAAATAAGTTTTTAATGTTCTCAATAATAATTTTAATTTCATTTTCTTTAAATGCCCAACAAAAAACTGAGAAAAATGAAGCTGAAATGGAAACGAAAATAGAAAAATTATTATCAAAAATGACCCTGCAAGAAAAAATTGGGCAGATGAATCAATACAATGGAAGTTGGGATATAACTGGTCCTGCTCCTGGAGATGATTACAATAAGCCTCGTTATGATCAATTGAAATCTGGTCAAGTTGGATCAATGTTAAATGTCATTTCTGTAAAATCAATAAAAGAAGCTCAAAAACTTGCTGTAGAAAATAGTCGTTTGGGAATCCCTCTTATTTTTGGACACGATGTAATTCATGGCTATCAGACAATGTTTCCAATTCCGTTGGGTGAAAGTGCAAGTTGGGATTTAGATGCAATCGAAATGAGTGCAAGAATTGCAGGGATTGAAGCGGCAGCGGCGGGCATCAACTGGACTTTTGCTCCTATGGTTGATATTTCGAGAGACCCAAGATGGGGAAGAGTTATGGAGGGTGCTGGTGAAGACCCTTATCTCGGAATGCAAATTGCAGCAGCAAGAGTGAAAGGTTTTCAAGGAGAAGATTTAAGCGATGAAAACACAATCGCCGCTTGTGCCAAACATTTTGCTGCTTATGGTTTTGCTGAAGGTGGAAGAGATTACAATTCTACTGATTTTAGCGAAACAACCTTGCGAAATGTTATTCTTCCACCTTTCAAGGCTTGTGTCGATGCTGGTGTTGCTACTTTTATGAATGGCTTTAATGATTTGGGAGGTGTGCCCGCAACTGGTAGCAAATATTTGCAAAGAGACATTTTGAAAGACGAATGGAACTTTGATGGATTTGTTGTGTCCGATTGGGGATCTATCGGCGAAATGGTTCCTCATGGTTTTGCAAAAGACAAAAAGCACGCCGCCGAATTAGCTGCAAATGCAGGTAGTGATATGGATATGGAATCCATTGCTTATGTTGCGTATTTAGAGGAATTGGTAAAAAATGGAAAAGTAAAGGAGTCTGATATTGATGATGCTGTTAGAAGAATATTAAGAATAAAATTACAATTGGGCTTGTTTGATGATCCATATAAATATTGTAATGAGGAAAATGAAAAGTCAAAAATTTATACAAAAGAACATTTAGAAATAGCAAGAGATGTTGCGAGAAAATCTATCGTATTATTGAAAAATGAAAACAACATTTTACCATTAGATAAAAAAGCAAAAAGCATTGCTGTAATCGGTTCATTGGCAAATAGCAAAGATGTGCCTTTAGGCAATTGGCGTTCTCAAGGCAAAACAGACTCTGCTGTTTCTTTATTGGAAGGACTACAAAATGCTGTTGGGAAGGATGTAAAAATTGAATATGCTGAGGGTTATAAACTAACTGAGGGTAAAAGAGATTTTTTACACGAATTGACGATTATTGAAAAAGATGAATCTCAATTTGAAACGGCTATTGCTTTGGCAAAAAAATCTGAAGTGGTCGTACTTGCCATTGGTGAAGATTGTTATCAATCTGGCGAAGGAAGAAGTCAAGCTGATATTGGGCTTGCTGGTTCGCAACAAAAACTAATTGAAGCTATTTATGAAGTTAATAAAAACATTGTTGTGGTTTTGATGAATGGTAGACCATTGGCTATTCCGTGGGTAGCGGAAAATATTCCAGGTATCATAGAAGGTTGGCATTTGGGTTCAGAAGCTGGTAATGCTATTGCCGATGTTGTCTTTGGAGATTTCAATCCTTCTGGTAAACTGCCGATGACTTTCCCTAGAGATGTTGGGCAAATTCCATTGTATTACAACCACAGAAATAGTGGTAGACCAGGTCCTGTTGAAATGGTTTTCTGGGCGCATTACACTGATCAAACCAATGAGCCTTTATATCCTTTTGGTTTTGGACTGAGTTATGCTTCTTTTGAATATTCAGCTATTAAGTTAGCTAAAAATGAAATGGCAATGGATGGTGAATTAATCGTTTCTGTGGATTTAAAAAATACAGGAAATGTTGAAGGGACGGAAGTTGTTCAATTGTATATTCAAGATTTGTATGGAAGCATTACACGACCTGTTAAGGAGCTTAAGGGTTTTCAGAAAATTACATTAGATGCTGGTCAAAGCAAAACTGTTGAGTTTACATTATCGAAAGATGATTTAGGATTTTATGGTCTTGATGGGAAATGGGTTGTTGAGCCTGGTGACTTTAAGGTTTTTGTTGGTGGTAATTCGAGAGATGTAAAAGGGTCTGCATTTATACTAAAGTAAAACTACTTTTCAAAACCTTGAAGGCGTGGTATAATGCCACCCCTTCGGGGTTTTGGTTTTCGTATTAGAGTACTTTCACCCCTTCGGGGTTTTGGGATTTTCCATTCACTTAGAGTAATTTCACCCCTTCGGGTTAAGGGTTTTCACTCCTTTTGGGGTTTTGAAACTTTTCCATTCACTTAGAGTAATTTCACCCCTTCGGGTTAAGGGTTTTCACCCCTTTTGGGGTTTTGAAACTTTTCCATTCACTTAGAGTAATTTCACCCCTTCGGG
>JAHDGP010000296.1:5410-5905 GCA_020627525.1 Bacteroidota bacterium | reverse complement strand
TTCAAAGGATCGAAAATCTATCACACCATAATTTTACTATCTGCGCTTGTATCTGTTTGCCTTTTTACATTTATGAATTACCATTCACATTTGCAATTGTTGTTTTTATTGGCATTTCCACTGATTATTCACAATATGATTTCAGTGATTAAAATAGCAGAGCCAAAACAATACGATCCTCTGTTAAAAAAATTGGCTTTGAGTACCTTGTTGTTTGTTTTGACTTTTGGCATTGGATTAATTTTATAAAATGATATTTCAAAATTTAAGCGTAGATTGGATAGGATACGACTTGGTGTTTAAAAGACCAAGCGGAACATCAAGAGGGGTTCTGAAAACCAAGCCAAGTTTTTTCTTGAAATTGTATGATGAAAATGATCCCAATGTTTTTGGTTTGGGAGAATGCAGTTTGATTCAAGGCTTGAGTATTGATCCATTAGATGTTTTGCCTGCACAGCTGAATTTGTTAAAAGAAAATCCTGCTGAAACACTACT
>JAHDGP010000296.1:0-5400 GCA_020627525.1 Bacteroidota bacterium | reverse complement strand
AACGATTTATAGAGTTTCCTGCTTTGAAGTTTGCCATTGAAATGGCTTTAATAGATTTGAAAAATAAGGGGGAGCGAATATTATATGACAATAACTTTTCTAATGGTCTTGATAAAATTCCAATAAATGGATTGGTTTGGATGGGGGATTTTAATTTTATGAATGATCAAATTCAAGAGAAAATTGCAGCGGGTTTTGATTGTATAAAATTGAAAATTGGAGCGATAAATTTTGAGGAAGAAATTACGTTGATAAAAAAAATCAGACAAGAATATTCTGAAGAAGATATTCAAATTAGGGTGGATGCCAATGGTGCATTTAAACCCCAAAATGCACTAGAGAAATTAAAGGTTTTATCAGAACTAAAGTTGCATTCAATAGAACAACCCATAAGGCAAAAGCAATGGGCAGAAATGGCAAAACTTTGCGAAGAAACGCCTTTGCCCATTGCTTTAGATGAAGAATTGATTGGCATTCATTCAACAGAAGAAAAGGAAAGAATGTTAAACGAGATCAAACCGCATTTCATCATTTTAAAGCCAAGTTTGGTCGGTGGATTTGGCAGTTCTGAGGAATGGATAAACATTGCAGAGAAGAATGGAATCGGCTTCTGGATAACCTCAGCTTTGGAAGCCAATATAGGTTTAAATGCAATTGCTCAATGGACCTATAAAATAACACAAGTTAAACCTACTAGAAAAATGTATCAAGGCTTGGGCACGGGAAAATTGTTTAGTAATAATATTGATTCACCATTGGAAATTATCAATGGACATTTGTTTTACAACCAAGAGGAAGCTTGGAATTTAAATAGATTGAATTTTGGATGATTGGAAAAAATACAATAGTATAAAAATAGATGGAAAACGTTTTTCTAAAGACGAATTAGTAAAAGAAGCGGATAAAATTAATAAGAATCCATCGTCAAAGCCTTATCAAATTTCTTTCTGGACTTTCATTAAGAGCTGGTTTGATTTTTCAATATCTACAATTGAGCAAAAAACATCTGGCTCTACTGGTGTACCCAAATTGATCGCTTTACAAAAGCAATATATGGTCAAAAGCGCGATAAAAACCACTGAGTTTTTTAGCTTAAAAAAAGACCAGAATGCATTGCTCTGCCTTTCATCGGATTTTGTAGGAGGAAAAATGATGATCGTTCGCTCCATCGTCGCAGGTCTGAATTTAAAAGTTGTAGAGCCTAAATCAAATCCATTAAAGTACTTTGTTTTGGAAAGTGAAATGATACATTTTTGTGCAATGGTTCCATTGCAGCTTTACGAATCAATTAAGGAGCTAAACTTCGATAAAATTCGAAACCTTATAATAGGGGGAGCGCCAGTTGAAGAGGCATTTATACCCAAACTACAAAATCTAAAAACCAGAATTTATGCTACTTACGGAATGACAGAAACGGTTAGCCACATTGCCTTAAAAAAGTTGAATCATTACAAAGAGTCAGAGCATTATTTTGAAACCCTCCCCAACGTTCAAATTTCACTCGATATGCGAAATTGTTTAAAAATAGACGCGCCTGATGTTTGTTCGGAATCTATTCAAACCAATGATATAGTTGAAATAATTTCAATAAATAAATTTCAATGGTTAGGACGATTTGACAATGTTATAAATTCGGGTGGAGTAAAAATTTATACAGAGACCTTAGAGGCTAAGATAAGCAGCTTGCTTAAAGTACAAATCTATTTAGGATCGGAGCAAGATGAGCGGTTTGGGGAGCGATTGGTTTTGGTTCTAGACGAAAAGGCTAAGATCAAGTTAAAAGATTTAAATGTATTAGACTTTTTAAAAGAAAATTTAACCAATTACGAAACAGCGAAAAGAACTTTGTATTGCAAAGTATATCCTCTTTCTAAAAATGGTAAAATTTTAAGAAAGGACTTGAAAGAGATGATTGAGAGTGGAGACGTTCAATAGCAATTTCAGTCGAGGAAAAATCTTCTCCTTCAAAGAACTTCTTCCCAACCTTTTTTGACATTTGTCAATTTCGATTCCTCATAAATATTCATAATAAACTCTTCAGAATTTCCCACTTTTACATCAGTTTTTAGAGGGTCTTTTCTACCAGCACTGAAGTCAGTATAATGATAAACGTAGGCAGGGTATTCTTCAGAAGCTTCTTTATTCGTCTTAAAAACTAGGAATTTTCGAATCATTATTTTCCCTTTGCTTTCTTTGGTATAAACGCTTCTTTTTAAAAGTTGACTTTTTTCAAGGGGGATGCTCTCTTCATTTTCTAATTCAACGAATTTCAGAATTTGAGACATTCTTACATCATCAATATTTACTGATTTGTCATCTCTAAACCGGGAAAAATTTGGGATAATTGTACTGACCGACGCTCCCATTTCTTTAAAAGTATACCCATTTTTTTCATCGTACTCAAGATTGATTTTTTTAATACTGCCTCTTGTGTCTTCGTTTATCACATCTAAGCAAGTAAACTCAATAACTGTATCTGGTTTTACCATTTGGAAAGCCACTTTATTTCCAGCAACTTCAATGAAATTTGATGGAACAACTTTCTTCCTATATTCTACGAGTAATTTTTTGCGTTGCTCTTCAGAGAAACCGTGACTCAAGTGCGCAAAAACTTGAAAACTACCATCTTCTTTCATAAATGCCAATAAAAAATCCCTCAGCATACCTTCCCATAATCCATCTCCCTCTGCAATACCAATAATTGCAGCATCAAAAGTAAACTTTGGTTTTACTTTAAATGAACTGCCATTTTTCCCTTTAACGACAATTCCTTCCAAACCATTTTCGGTAACAGTGTTGTCGTAGAAATTTTTAATGTCAGCTATTTCTTTTACAATTTTTCCATCGACAACATGCAAATATTCAGTTTTACCAAAATATTTTTTTAAATCATTGTAGGCATCAATTGGATTTTTGTTAGGTGCAAGTTTATTGTCTTCTTCCACCAAGTTGAATGCTGCAAATTGAATGTCTTTTGACTTTGAAGTTAATGCCTTTGTTAAATCATAGGCGTGGGTGCGTTTGTCCCCTTTTAAATACAGTTCTCCCGCTATAACTAAGTGCTTTTTATCTTTAAAAATTTTATTAGCAACTTTATTAACTTCAAGTTCCGTTTCCGTTCTTCCTTTTTTATTAATCAAAAATGATTTACCATTCTCAATTACCAATAGATAAAAGTGACCATCATATTTAATTGTAATTAAATATTCATCTGACCCATAGATTCTCTTTTGAATACCATCTCTATCCAATGATAAAAGTCTATTCGAAATTTGTTGTTTAAATTGCAGTGCTTGGTTAGCGTATTTGATTGTGTCCATTGTTAATATAAATTACTTGATAGGTTTTAATTCAATATTTGAAATATGCAAAATCAATAAATATTTATCTCCTTGAATTCTGCCTTCTAAAAATCCTCTAAAAGGATTGCCACCATCTTGAAAAACCAATGGCTTTGTCCCCTTTGCACCAGCTCCAATCATCATAAAAGATTCTTCTGAATGCAGTGTTTTTGTCATTTCAAATAAAAAATCATAAGTCAAAGAGTCAGTATGTGTTATTTGATATTTTCTAACAAAGACAAATTTATTGAAATAATCTTCTTTCTTATACCACTTGCCACTCCAAACCAATGGCGTTTTTGTGGAGGTATTTGCTTCTAAGTACTTTGGTTCTCGCTCTTCTTTTAACTCCCCGTCAGTAGAAAATACCCTTTCCTTTTTATGGATATGATAAACTACTTTCTTATCTGCATTTACATAAACACGAGATGTTCTTGTTAAATATTTACCCGTCAATTCAAGATCCAGTTCAGGGTCTTCTTTAATCAATGCAGCCGCAACACCATCTAAGTCCGTGTGTTTTTTCACTAATTGTCCAAGACTGTTTTGAACTGTATTTTTAATATATTTTTTAGTTATAATTTCTTGTCCATCCTGATCGACATGGAATATCTTTTGCTGTTTGGGGAAGGCCTGTAAAAATACCTTTGCACTTCTACCTTTTTCATTTGAAATATTTATTTTTCTGTACCTCATTGTTTTTTTTTATAACATTCCAAAATCAAAATCGTCAGATTCCTCTGTTTTATCACTTGCTGAGTCGGTTTCAATAACCACTTCCTCAAGACCGATGTATTCAAAATTTATTTTATTACCAACAATCATAAATACCTCCTCCTCATTTGAAATTAAATAAGCATCATCACCTTCGTAATCTGCTCTGTAATTATAGATTAGATGAAACAATTTGTGCTCTTCAAGGGCTGCTAAAATTGCGTCTTTATTTTCAGAAACCTCCAATTGATAAATCGCCTTTACATTCATATCAAGGTATTCATTAATACTGGAAACTTTTGTAAGTTCTACATCTTGATCATAAATTGAAGGTACTTTACTAACCTCTTCACCCTTTGCATCAACGACCTTCCCATCATTTCGATTTATATAATTTCCCTGAGAATTGAGTGTCATAATGCCAGAGCTTCCAGTGGGAAGTATGTGCATACCATCCTCTGTTAATGTGGCAAATTCACAAACTTTTTCTTCTGGATCTGTAATTATAAGGTCCGTAAATCCGTACATTTTTTTTCTTTCTATTTTAGATAGAGATCCTGTAAATGAAATGTCGGAAAATTTGAAAACTGCTTCTTTAGCCATATCTACTACTTTGTTTTATATAAGGACTTTCTTGGTAAAATTAGTTACTCCTTTGATTTTTAAAGAATTAATCGAAGAGAAATCTAAATTTCTAATAATTTATTTACATTACTATCGTTGAAAAACAGTGTTGCTAACCTGTAATACGTACTTTGGTTAGGTTTTTGCAATAACATACAGTGAAATTTTAAGATACTTATTTTTATATAATATAAATTTACCCCAATGATCGACTTAAATCGTGCAAAAGAAATTGCAAATAAGAAATTAGAAGAATTAGGAAACAATACCCAAATCCAATTGGCAATTATTGATGATGAAATTGTTGAATTTGAAAATGGATGGTTGTTTTGTTACCAATCTGCAGATTATGTTAATACAGGAAATTTTGGCGCATTGATTAGTGGAACTGCTCCATTAATTGTTGACAAAGAAAATGAATCTGTTCACATTACTGATACAACAATGACAGAAGATTTTTATATTGAAAAGTACAATAAATATAGAAATGATCCTGAAAAATTCCAAACAGAAATTCACAATGTAAATGTGATGGAGGAATAGGTAATTCATCTATTTAAATATTTGGTTCTAAGTACACTGGAAAAAAAATCTTGTCAGTTTTGAATAGTTCTTTTGAAATTATTCTTCGTTAGCAACTCTTTGAATAGCTTGGCTATTCACATTGTTTCTGCCTTGAATAATTCCAAAATAAACTAGACAAATTCAAACAAAATTTAAT
>JAHDGP010000295.1 GCA_020627525.1 Bacteroidota bacterium | reverse complement strand
AGTCAAATTACTCAACAAGCATTTTTAAAAATCAAACTACATCATAATGAAATATATATTTTTATCTACATTTTTACTATTCGCCTACCTTCAATCTGTCTCACAAATTGACCTTTCAAATGATCGTGTAACAAACGAGAGCAACACCTATTCTATTGACTATAATCAAAATGAAAGCTCATTAGGCTCTAATATTAATCTTAAAAAAGGAGAACCTTGTGCAACTCAGAGCATAACAGGTTACCTTCATGAAAATCCAAAATTTAGGCCTCGGCTAAATTCGATGATTGAAGATATAGTTAAAATTAGCAGCACCCCAGAAACCCTAGATTTAGATTCGGAAGTAACCAGGTTTATCATTCCCGTAGTTTTTCACTTGGTCTCTTGCAAAACTCTTGATTTTTACAGCACAGATCAAAATGCACGAGATGCATTAAAAATATTGAATGAAGATTTTAAAGGAATCACTATAGAAAACACTGATTATCCTAATGATAAATTAGGTTATTATTATAGTGGGTTCAATCAACACCAAGGATCACTTGACCGTGACGAATATTCAATTGATTTTAGATTAGCCCAATATGATCCCAATGGCAATACAACCACAGGCATAAATATGTATGTGTTTGGCAATGAAGCAAATTGCGAAATCGATTTAATAGACGATATGTGTGCCTTAACCAACATGCAAAATCCAAATGATGCTTCGCTAAATTTACAATGGGCACCAGATAAATATTTAAACATTTATATTGTTTATCAGGTAGAACCAAATGGGAATGCGTTTAAAGGATTTACCACCAATCCCTTTACTATTGGCTCTGGTAACAACTGTGAAGATGCTGTAGTTTTAGCAGATTTTGTTACTTCTCAGTTGGATGAGCCTGATCATAAACATATCATAACGCATGAGGTAGGTCACTGGTTGGGCTTAGAACATATATGGGGGCATTCACAGTCCTGCAACGAAGATGATTTTAGTTTTGTTGAAGAAAGTGGTGGAAATCAAGATGAAATTAATTTTGTTAATCACCTCTTTAATGATACACCAAATAGTGATTTTGATTACAACTATTTCGATGAAAGTTCTTGTGGAAGTGAAATTCATTTATGTGAACCTGACCCCAATAATGATTTCCCATATTACGCTCAAGAAAATTTTCCTCATGATATGTGGAGTAATTACATGAACTACGGACCTTGCATTTATGCGTTTTCCAAAGGGCAAATAAGATTTATGAATGCAATGCTAAAGAGTTCAATTGCAAACAGAAACAGCCTTCATTCTCTATCCAATTTAGAATCTATTTTTAATTGTATTCCACCTTTACCGACAGATATAAATTATGAAAAAGTTGGCTATTTTAGCATCAACTTAAATGCCCCGAGTTACCTGTCTGATCAAGTAAGGTTTTACCACAAAGACTTCAGCGGAACAACACCTCAGTATATTCCAATTAGCACTGGAACAGTTTATGGAAGCACTCCTGTTTTATTTGACAATTTATATAAATGCACCTATTATACAATAATGATGGAAGTAGATTGTGTACTTGGAGGTTCAACCAAAACTTTTCGGACTGAAAGAACTATTTACATAGAAGCCCCAACAATAGCAGGTGTTTCGGAATGTATAGCAGAAAAACAATCCAATATCAATCAATTTTCAAATTCACAATTAAAAGTCTATCCTAATCCTACTAAAGGTATTTTTACATTATCAATAAACAACATTGAAAAAATACAAACAATATTTTTGACAGATCTTGCTGGTAGAAACATAGATTTGGATGCGATACAAAAATCAATCAACAACTTAGAGTTTAATGCTTCACACTTAGAGAACGGCTATTATATCTTAACTGTTATAAGTAAAACTGGAGAAAAAGAGTCTGTTAAAGTAGCTATATTTTAGAAGATTTTCCAATTCCGTGCCGAGAGATTATCCAGCTTCGCTACAGATAATTTCTTGGTGCGTTTTATATTATCTTAAATTAATAATGCACCCCACCGCTTCCGTATCAGGGATAAGTACAGGCTCCCCTCTTACAATAGCTTCCAACACCTCTTTTAGCTCAGCCGTATTGGTCACCCCGCGCTTCTTTCCAACTTTGTAATAGGCATTATCTATCCTACCCTTGTAAATAATTTCATTATAAGTATGGTTATAAACGCAAACCTCTGGGGTCACTGTGGCTCCCATCAAATTCGTTTTCTTTTGAAAATAATCCGTTTTCAACTCGAACGGAATTTCATATGCTATTCTAAAAGAATCTATCTTTTCTGGTTTTGAATATTTATTGGGAAACAGTCCCTCAAACCTAATATTGTATGGAGAAAACTCCCTGTAAAGACTGCGCAATTGCGGGGTATAAAATTGAGTTATCAAACAATCTTCTAACATAAATACGTAGACAGTTATACTGTCCTCAACAGCACATTTCTCTTGTGCATTTATATTGACATTTATCAATACAAAAAAAACAAGAAGTATGTATTTTACAAAACACCTCATTTACAAAATTAGCAATAACTGGCAATAAGTTTTTTTTCAATTTCCCCTAAAGTTACACCATAACTAAGTAAAAACAAAAAAGACAGTCAGCACTTCGTGCTGACTGCCGCAATTAAATTAATATTTAATTTTATCTAATTTTATTTCACCATAAAACGCTGGCTTGCATCGCCAGATTTATCTACAACTTGATAGAAATATAAATCTTCTTCCAAGCCCTCCAAAGAAACCTCAATCTTGTGGTTTCCTGCCTTTCTGTATTCATCCAAAACAGTTTTCACCAATTTTCCTTGTTGGTCAAAAACTCCAATAGTAACATTTCCATCTTCCAACACTTCAAACTCAAAAGTATTAAATCCTTTTGCTGGATTTGGAAAGACATTTAATTTACGTGCTGCAACATCAACATCTTTTACATCATCCTTAGCAGTTGGATCTAACAACAAGTATTTTTTACCCATTACCCATTTCAACATTTTACCAGTCACTCTTTCTCTAATGTGCTCAACTCTTTCAGCTTCTTCTTCTGAGATATGCTCTTCAATAATTCTTGAAACATCCTTCATCCAAGCTTCTTTCTGAGTTCCAAGTGGCTCTAAAGAACTTTTGATTTCGCTTTCATATTTTACCATCAAATCTTTAACTTCATGCATCAATGCTTTAATAGCATCATGGTTTTCGCCGTGTCTTCCACCACCTTGCCAGCTATCTCCTCTATGCCCATCGTAATTGCCTCTATCTCTATCACAATCTTTATCCTCTCTGTCTTTATCACAATCTTTATCCTCTCTGTCTTTATCACAATCTCTGTCACCTCCACGGTGTCCTCTCCAACCATCTTTTCCTTTGGGGTGCAACTCTTCTAGTTCCGCTCTAATTTCATCTATACGTTTTCTATCTCTTCTGCTTATATCTTCATCCAATTCTGCTCTTTGATATTTGATTACAGGCATTATGTTTTCTTTAAAATATGCTTTTAGAGCTGAATGCATTGCATCATTTTTATGCGCATCATGTCCAAATCTGTGATGACCATGTCTACCTCTTTTATGCATTAAAATATCATGTAATTGTCTCATTTGATCTTCTGAAAGAATCTTCGACAGTTCTTCTTTTTGGGCATCCATTAAATCTTTAACTGCTGCTCTTTTATCTTCAATATTATCATCTGATTTAATACTGTGCATTTGCTCTTTAAAGTTTTCAAGAATTGGTTTAATTTTACTTACTTGTTCATCAGTAAGTTCCAATTTTTCTTGAATTTTTTGCATCATCATTTCAGTGCGATCACCATTTGAAAGTGCAAGAACAGCAACTCCTTTTATAGCAAAGCAAGCTATAATGGCAACCAGTGCAATTTTTACTATTTTTTTCATTTGTATAAAATTTATTTATGAAGTATGTGAATAAAAAAACTATTGATCTTCTATTTCCATCAAGCCACTTTCATCAGAATTACTCTTAGATTTTTTTTGAGTAGAATATTTTCCTTTTGCTTCTTTTTTTCTACTATTCCGCTTTGCTCTTTCTTTCAATTCATCGCGCTCCTCTACATTTTTGGTCTGGCCTCTACCTCTCCTCAAATTTGTGTATTTCATTTTTTGATCATCTCTCAAAACATTTAACAATGCTACATCTTGCTCTTCCAAAATATTTCTAAAAGCTTCACGGTCTTCCGTTTTACCTTTAGTTTGTTTCAACCTTAACTCTTTAATTTGGCTTTGATATTTTGAAAAAATATTTGCCACCGCAGCTTTTTGTTCAGCATCCAGTTCCAAGTATTCTGTTAATCTGTTTACTCTATTTTCAACGGAAGCACCACTGCCTTTTTGTGCTGCTACTTCAGTTGCGAAAAACAAACACAGCGTGATCAAACTTAATTTAATTATTGATTTCATTTTTAGAATAATTGTATTTTATTGTAAAATTATTTTCTTTTTTTGCGATGTCGTCTTTTATAAAAATCTTCCAAACCTTCCCACATTTTCTTTTTTTGATCTTCATTCAAAATAGTTTCAACTTCCTTTGCTATCATATCTGTAGCTTCTTTTCGTTCCGCCTTGAACTCTTCTTCTATCTTATCAATTTTTGCAAAATTTTTATCAAATATTTCATCAATTTTTGCTTTCTGCTCTGAATCCGCTTCTGAAATGTGGTGGAACATTCTCTTATGATGTTTCATCCTAGTTTCAAGGTTGTGAAATTGTTTCATTTTACTGCGTACAAAAACACCCGTAATTAGAGCCCCTAAAACCATTCCAATAAACAATGTTCCAAGCAGTGCTAAAGTGGATTTCGTTTTATTATTCATTATACTATTAATTTGAATAGAAGTTTAAGGTCAAATCTGTTACTGCTTCATTAACTTGATTAAAACCTAACAAAACATCCGTAGAAATGGAACCTTCAGAAAACCATGTATATCCAATTAGTAACAGTATTGCAGCAGCACCTGAAAACGCCAAACGCTTAAATAGATGAACAACTTTGTCAGAAAAATCCATTTCTACAACTTTACCTTCAGGATTTTCAAGCTTAAACATCGTATTCTCAACAAACTTAGCACTAAAACTATCTTCAGATTTACCTACTAATTTCGTCCACTCTTCCAATTGATTAGAATCGTTATCTGCATTTACATCCTGATCTAGTAAACCAAGTAACTTTTTTAAATTTTCATCATTATTCTCCATTTCCTAAAGTTTACGCCTTCAAATAATCGGGGTTCATTTTCAAAATCACTTCTTTAAGTTTTTTCTGTCCGGCATTCAATCTCGATAATACAGTACCCAGGGGAATCTCCATTATTTTGGCCGTTTCTTTTGTTGAGTACCCTTGAATATTTCTCAAAACCAATACAGATCGAAACTTTGGATCAATATGTTCTAAAGCAGCATTAATCATTTGTTTTACATCATTTTGCTTTTCAAAAGATACCATTTTCTGATTAACTTTTATCTCTGCGGCTTCACCTTTTTCAAAATATTTGTACTGTCGTTTCCGCCTCTGCAATTCATTTAGTGAAAGATTAATTGCAATTCTAGTTAAATATGTTTTCAAAGAAGACTTACCTTCAAATTGTTCTATTTTCCTAAAAAAACGAACAAAAACTTCCTGTCCGACATCCTCAGCTTCTACTACATTTCCAAGCATTCCCTTTATGGTCCCTGCCAAATGTCCTTGATGTATAGTCACAATTTTCCTAAATGCAACGGCATCACCAGATCGAGCACGTTCAATTAACATCGCTTCATCTGACTCCTCAAACTTATTGATTCTCTGTTTGGATTCGCCCATTGTCTATAACCAAGATCGTTTGCATATTTGACAATTAGAAATATTCTTTTATTCAAAAGATGAATAAAAAATTAAGAATAAGTAGGTAAGCATAAATGTTCGTCACTTTTGATCTAGGGTATTTTTTCGAT
>JAHDGP010000294.1:2583-5951 GCA_020627525.1 Bacteroidota bacterium | reverse complement strand
AAATCTGGTCCTGTTGGGCAGCCATTTTCCCCTTCATAAACACAACTTGCTGAATCATTTATTTGCACATTGGGATCATAGTTGCAAGCTGTTGGATCTGCACAACCAGTGGAGGCTCCCAAAAACTCAATACTCCAATGAATAGGCAAACAATTGCCTGTTTCATCTTTTATTCGAATATAATAATCTTTATCTTCAAATAAAACAGTATTCATTGTGGCAAGTCCGTTTGCATTAAGACATCCACTTTCTGCATAATTCCAAGCACCAGTTGGTCCATCGTCATAATCTAAACCAGTACAGTAATTATATATCCAAATTTTGGTATTGCAGTTGCTTTCATCACAAGTACTTATTGCATATTCTCCTGTTGCTGAAGGGCTAAATAAATACCAATTTTCTTCATAATTCGAAGCGAATGTTCCAAGTTGGGAAAGTCCTATTGCACTGCCACAAGCTTGTCCGACAGGACAAGCAAAAGGAGTTGTTTCTTTGTCTGTAAAATCTCCTCCTGACTCAACCAATAGTGTTCCATCATAATATAAGTTGTAGTATCCATTGCCATATTCACAACATATTCCATCTGCAAATGCATCTGTAACTATAAAGTTCAAACAGGTATTTAGTGGAACACATATTGTATCGAGGACCAATGCATCATTTGGTATTGCTGAGGTGAATATTTCGGAGAATAATGTATCGTTATTTAAATCAACTATGTGCCAGGCATTTTCTTCGGGAAATCCATCAACTTTGAATTCAATTATTACTTCTGCAAAATCTTGGGCGCAAGGGGGCGTTTGTGCCCCGCAAAATAGGCTTGTTAGCAGTATTGTAAGGGTCAATATTTGCTTGTAAATGTTGTTCATTTGTACTAATATAACAATAATCTCGCCAATACATTATTAACCACTTTTCTTTTTACCACAATAGAAACATAAGCTGGTTAATCACTTTTGAAAACTAGAGCAGATTAGAATGCAATCAGCTTTCCTGATTGTTGATTCATTGGGCTTGATATTTTGTAAATATAAATTCCTGATGCTAAATTTCCTCTTTCAAATTTAAAAATAGGACTTTGGATTTTTCTATTTATAACTTCTTTTCCGTCAATGTTTGTGATGATTAAATTTAATGGAAACTCAGTTTCTGTATTTATGTAAAATGTGGTTTGTGTGTTAAACGGATTTGGGTATACATTATTTACAATATTTCGGTCAAGCATTATATCATCAACTCCATTAATAGTATAATAATAGATAATTGTATCTGTTTGAATAAATGTGTTGTCATCCAATTGAATTGTTGAATCATTTAGAATCGTTACCTCTTCATAAAACAAAGTGGAATCGTTGAAAACAAACAACGAATCATCGTATACATTTACTGAATCTGTATATATAATTGTTGGTTCTGGTTCAAGTGAATAGTCTTTGCAGCCTTCTACTATTTTGGTTAAAATTTCTTGGCGATTATCATTTACCGCCATTTCAAATGATTTAATACAAATACTTCCTGTTGAATCTGGTGTAAAATACAATTTTAAAAATGGAACAAATTCAACACTTTTAGAAATTGTATTGCCATTCTTCGTTGCACCCAATATTTCACCATTATTTTCTATGTAGAGAAAGTCTTCTTTATTTTGCAACAGCTGCAAAGAATCAATATTTAATCCTTCAATAGAAAATTGAAAACCAGCCATTCCAATCGAAAACAATTGCAGATCTATTTGAACAAATTTTTCTTCCAAATTTAATGCTGAAATTGTAAGGGCAATGGAATCTGTAGGATTGTATAATGCAAATGGGAAATCACACAAAAAGTTGTTTTCTATCAACGTATCGCTGCTTGCTCTGAAACAATAATTTTGTAAAACGACATCATAGACGTTTACAATTCCGTCATCATTTAGATCGTTACAAAGAGTAACTTCAAATGTATCAATTAGGGCAGCTTGCGCATAAAATTCACTGTCTTTTAAATCAAGTGTATCATCTTTATTAATATCTCCTTTAATGGCAGTTCCATCACAATTTCCTTCACAATCCCAAACGGCACTTCCAAATATTTCACCATTGCAATCAGTGTAGTTGTTGCAATCTTCTAAAATTTCAAAAGTAAGCAATGAATCTGGACCCTCTCTAAAAAGCTCAAGGCAAATCTGCGACCAATTGTTCTTGTAGTCGATTTCCACCCTATTGTTTGCATCAGGAGTCTGTTGCCAGTTGACCCTCATCACTAAGGTATAAACACCAGGATTAAAGTTTGTCAAATCAATCCATTGACATTCCCATTCACTTTCGCCTTCCAAAGCAGGATACCAATCATAGCAACCAGCAGAAATTCCTTGATAACCACAATTAAATTTGCCTGTGCCGCCAAAACAATGGGAATCTTCTAAACAAAGCCCTTGTTTAAAACCAAGAGGAATCTTATTGTTTTTTTCATCATACATTAAATATTCCACAAAACCAGCAAAGTGAGGATGATCGTGACATTCAGACCACTCCCACGGATAGGCTATTTCATTTTTATTAGGCACTTCTCCAATAAAATAATCTCTATCACCAATATTGGCCACTTTCAAATCAAATTTCAATAATTCTCTTTGTCCATAGCCAGAAACACAACCTTCTTCAATAAAACAATCAAACTCTTCAAAGTGAGATAAATCTTCGTAGTCGATAAACATTGTATTTTTAGAATCCTCCACAAAAATTATCAAATCAGCACCAGCAGGACAATCAGGATCATTTGGGTAAACACACTCTGCATCCAAAGTAGCGGCTGGATTATAGTTACAAGCTAATGGGTCCATACAACCAGAGATATATTCTTTAAAAAATACACTCCACTCCAATTCTCTACCTGCACATGATTCAAAATTGTCGCCCAATCGAATGTAATAAGTATGATCTTTTATCAAACTGGTTGTCAACAATGTCAATGAATCATTCTCTTCACATCCACCACTGGCAAAAGTAATAGAACTGGTTACATTTTCAGTCCAATTCAGACCAATACATCTGTCATAAACCCAAATTTTTGAGTCGCAATCATTCGAAGGAAAACAAGTTTGTATTTGATATACACCTTGCGAGTCGGGTGTAAATTGATACCAAGCATCTAAGTTACTCGCAATATGAATGCCTTCATCAATTTCAAAAGATTCAAAACAATCATTTCCAAGACCACAGTTAAAAATCAATTCTTCACCATTGTTAAACTTATCCCCTGTTGCAATCAATTCATTTTCAACTCGAACATTGTAGTAACCTCCTTTGCCACTTGGATTACAACACAAACCATCTCCAAAAGCATCAAAAATACCAAAAACAAGACAAGTATCTTTTTTTATACAAAAT
>JAHDGP010000294.1:0-2573 GCA_020627525.1 Bacteroidota bacterium | reverse complement strand
GTATCACTTATCATATAGAAGGATGGCAAATCTGCCAACACTAGCGTATCTGCTACATATCCACCCTCGGCTTCTAAGTCATATACATACTGGTTAAACAATGTGTCAGCCCCATATTTTACATGATATAATGTATCTCCCTCTTTAAAAGACAAATACCATTTTATTTCTTGAGGATAACTATCCACAACTATATCAATAATGACTTCTACTTCGTTATCACTGCAATCAGATTGGGCATTGGCTCCAAAATTGATTAGCAAAATCAAAGGCATTAATAAAAATGCTAGTTTTGCAAAATATAATTGCGTGAAGTATTTGTTTACCATATTGGAGGATTGAAATTGTATAAGCTTTTTACATTAGTTGTTTTACTGAATCTCACGGCTGCTCTAACATTAACGAGCCAGACAGAGAATCGGTTGAAATTTAGGGCGAAAAACATTGATTTGGTCCTAGATACGCTAATTATAGATACCTTATCAACTGTGCCCAACTCCATACAAATTTACGAGTGCAAAAGTAACAAAGTTATTGATTCAAATCAATTTAAATTTGACAATGCAACTTCTACTTTATTTTGGACAAAAAAACCCGATTGTGATTCAATTTTGATAGAATATCAGGTGTTTCCGTTTGATCTTTCACAGACGTATTCAAATAAAAAATATAATACTGTTTCTCAAGCCAATAGAGGAGAAAAACCCTTTTTAGAATACAAGGTAAAACAGCCATTGTCTAGTATTTTTGCAGATGATGGTATGACATACAATGGTAGTTTTTCAAGAGGCATTTCTGTTGGGAACCGACAAGATTTAACGGTTAATTCTAATTTAAACTTACAATTTGCTGGAACCATCGGAAAGGACATTGAAGTACTTGGTTCATTAAATGACAATAATATTCCTTTTCAAACACAAGGCAATACACAACAACTTCAAGATTTTGATAAAATATTTGTTCAGTTAAGAAAGGATAATCATCAATTGATTTTGGGGGATTTTTCAGCTGAGGAAAGACAAAGTTATTTTCTGACATTTAACAAAAAATTACAAGGTGTAAATTACAGTACAAATTACGATTTAGGAACAAACAGTAAATTTTCAACAAACAACAGTTTTGCAATTGCCAGAGGAAGGTATCATCGTCTGCGTTTTTTTGGAGAAGATGGCAATCAGGGTCCTTATAAACTGACAGGAGCAGATGGAGAAACATTCATCATTGTTTTATCAGGAACTGAAAGGATATATTTAGAGGGTCAGTTACTGACCAGAGGTGCCGACCAAGACTATGTTATTGATTATAACTTAGGAGAAATATATTTTACTCCTAATCGCATTATTACACAAGATTTAGAATTGGTTATTGAATATGAATATTCTCAGAGATATTATTTGCGTTCACTTTTCCATCATCAATCAAAAATAGAAAACGACAATTTGTCGGTAAGGCTAAATGTATACAGCGAGCAAGATGCAAAAAATCAAAGTGGTTTGCAAGAGCTTTCTGAAAATCAAAAAGGCTTACTTTCGGATATAGGTGATCAATTAGATCAAGCGATATTATCGAGTGCTGTTGCAGCCGAGTCAGACGATGACAGAGTATTATACCAAAAGAAAGATAGTACCATAAATGGGCAAGCGGTTGAATTTTTTGCCTTCTCGACAAATGAGGAGGCGGATTTGTTTGCTGTTTCATTTTCAAATGTAGGATTGGGCAATGGTGAATATCAATTAGCACAAAGTACCCTGAATGGTCGTGTTTATGAATATATTGGGAAAGATAACATTGGTAATAAGTTAGGCAGTTTCGATCCAGTAGTTCAATTATTTGCCCCAGAGAAAAAGCAGTATTTAAGTATTGCAACTGATTATAAATTATCCAAAAAAACGAATATTTCATCAGAAGTATCATTGAGCAATAGAGATGTAAATACATTTTCCAAAAAAGATGATAAAGATGATTTTGGTGCAGCAGGCTTATTTAAAATAGATCATTCAGAAAAACTGAATAGTGAAAAAAACATTGATTTAAATTTGTTTGGAAATTATGAATGGCGACACCAGCGTTTTAATTATCTACAAGATTACCGACCAGTCCGTTTTAAAGAAGTTTGGAATGTAAAAGAAAACAACATTCCGACAACGGAACATTTAATGCTGGCAGGAGCAGAGTTGGATTTCAATAAAAAAATAAGACTAAAATATGAGGCTGGATTTTTTGATCAGGCAATTGGTTACAATTCTGTCAAAAATAAATTTAGCAGCAAATACCGTAACAAAGGCTATTATGCGGAGCTTTCAGCGGACTTTGTAAAGAGTAAAGATCCGACGGAGGAGAGTTATTTTAATAGATACCGTTTTAATGCTTCCAAGCAGTTTGAAAAACTCAACAATTGGACTTTAGGATTCAATTCCTATTTTGAAGAAAACAAATTCACCTTAATAAATACAAAACAAATTCAACAAAACAGTCTGGGAGGCAAGCAATATGAGGTTTATGTAAAAAGTCCGATTGCTGATAAAAACCAATATTACTTAAGTTATTTTAGAAGGTACGATTTGGCACCATTC
>JAHDGP010000293.1 GCA_020627525.1 Bacteroidota bacterium | reverse complement strand
AATAACTCTATTTTTAATTCAGTAGCATGGACATTTACTTTTTGTTATACCTCTTTTTCTATTTCTTGTTCACCATATTTCCGTAAAATAGAATTCAAGAGATTGATTGAATAGAATCTTTTATTTTTAAGAAAAGATTTAAATAGTGGATGTAACTCTTCAACGATCCAACACCTTTAATTTGTCAATTATTGCTAATGAAAATATTGGTCCAGTATCTGAAACTATCAGTCCGTTTTTCATTTCATTTCAGCTTTTCAACATCTCCAAGCACATCTTCTAAATCCAAGTTCGAGATGGGTATTTTGTTTTCTGATAAGATAGCCTCAAAATCAAATCTTGATTCTCCAGCAATTTGTGCTGCTTTTCCAATTGTTACTTTTTGTTGGCGATATAATTGGATGGCTAATGAAATCTTAATACGTTTCTTCAACTCATTTTCTGATTCATTGATAGTCAATAGTATATCTGAGGGTAAGTCTATATTGATTGTTTGTAACGTCATAGTATTTTAATATAGACTAATATAACTCATTTTATCATTTTTCAGTTCATTTTCAGGGCTCTTTTTTATGAGGTATAACATTGTAACAACTGCAAGAGTGCTTCAACAGTTACCCAACGGGTATTTCATTATGATAAAATATTTTCAACCATATTCGCACTTACCAAATCGCAAACGGTTTCGACAATTCCCTGTGCATCGTAACCGCATTCACGCCACAATTGTTTTTGTGTTCCATGATCTACAAAACGATCTGGAACGCCCAAACGTTTGACCGTTGCTGAATATCCATTATCTGCCATAAACTCAATTACTGCTGAACCGAATCCTCCTGGGATACAACCATCTTCAACGGTAATGATTTTTGAATAATTGGAAAATACTTCATGCAGCATTTCTTCGTCAAGTGGTCTCACAAAACGCATATCGTAATGTGCGGGATGAATGTTCATTTCTTTCAATGTCTTGCAAGCCTCCACCGCAAAATTTCCAGGGTGTCCAATCGTAACAATCGCCACTTCTTCCCCTTCTTGAATCAAGCGTCCTGTTCCTATTTCGATTTCTTCCATTGGTTGTTCCCAATCCACTGTAACACCCTGCCCTCTTGGATATCTTATAGAAGAAGGGAAAGCGTTTTTATCCATCTGCAAAGTAAACATCAAATTACGCAGTTCTGGCTCGTCCATTGGAGCTGTTACAACCATATTTGGAATACATCTAAAATAAGCCAAGTCGTAGGCTCCGTGGTGGGTTGCTCCATCAGCTCCTGCCAATCCGCCTCTGTCTAAGCAGAAAATAACGTGTAGATTTTGCAAAGCAACATCGTGAATTACTTGGTCGTAAGCTCTTTGCATAAAGCTAGAGTAAATATTGCAAAATGGAACCATTCCCTGCGTCGCCAATCCTGCCGAAAATGTCACGGCGTGTTGCTCACAGATGCCCACATCAAATGCCCTGTCTGGCATTTCAGCAATCATATATTTTAAAGAACAACCAGAAGGCATTGCGGGCGTAATGCTCATTATTTTATCGTTTTCTTTTGCAAGCTCGATAATCGTTTTTCCAAACACATCTTGGTATTTTGGAGCTTGCGGTGCTACAGGATGTTTTTTGTGAATTTCTCCTGTTATTTTATCAAACAAACCTGGAGCGTGCCACTTGGTTTGATCTTTTTCAGCTGGCAAAAATCCCTTTCCTTTTACTGTTACACAATGCAATAATTTAGGACCTGGAATATTTTTTAAATCCTCAAAAATTTCAACCAGCTTATTAATATCGTGTCCATCAACTGGACCAAAATAACGCATTCCCAACGATTCAAAAAAGTTAGACTGTTGAGAAAAAACGGTTCCTTTTAATGAAGCCTCAATTTTTGAACACATTTCTTGAGCAGGTTTTCCAAACTTTTTCAAACCACCCAACATATTCCAAACATCGTCTCTTACTTTATTGTAAGTTGGAGAAGTAACAATGTCCGTTAAATACTCTTTCAATCCACCAACATTTGGGTCGATAGACATACAATTATCATTCAAAATAATCAGCACATCAGAATTCATCCATCCAGCATTGTTCAATCCTTCGAAAGCAATTCCACCAGTTACCGCTCCGTCGCCAATTACTGCAACGTGCTTAGTGTCTTTTTTTCCCTTAAATTGATTGGCAACTGACATTCCCAATGCCGCTGAGATAGAAGTTGAAGAGTGCCCCACTCCGAACGTATCGTACTCACTTTCTTTTCTCTTGGGAAAACCGCTAATACCTTTGTAAACTCTATTGGTATGGAATTGATCTCTTCTTCCCGTTAAAATCTTATGTCCATAAGCCTGATGCCCTACATCCCAAACAATTTGATCTTCGGGCGTATTATAGACATAATGCAGTGCAACTGTCATTTCTACAACTCCGAGGCTGGCACCAAAATGTCCGCCATGAATTGAAACTGTGTCTACAATATATTGACGAAGCTCTGCACAAAGCTGAAACAATTGATCCTTTCCTAATTTTCTTAAATCAGAAGGATATTGAATTTTTTCAAGCAAGCTACCAGGTTTTACGATCTCCATTTATCAGTCTTTTAAATCTTTTGTAAGTTTTACCGTATAAAAAACAGCAATTTTAGTGAAATAAGCCACAAATCAAAAATTAGTGGATATGTTTTCAATTTAAAAACGCTACAAGTATTACTTTTGTTTACGCAAAGTTAACAATAACAATCTTTAACATTGACATACCAGATAAAAGTTGCACAATTCGAAGGACCATTTGACCTTATTTTGTTTTTTATTGAACGAGATGAGATAGATATTTACGATATCCCCATATATCAAATGACCAATGATTTCCTTGATTACATTCGGGAAATGCAAAGAATGAATATTGATTTGGCGAGCGAGTTTATTCTTGTTGCGGCTACTTTGATGCGTATCAAAGCAAAAACATTATTGCCTAGAAAAGAATTAGATGAGCAGGGAGAGGTTATTGATCCACGGGCGGAGCTGGTTGCGAAATTGATTGAATACAAAAAATTCAAAGAGGTTGTTGGTGATTTGCAAAAACTTGCCGATGAAAGAGAAATGATGTTTATTCGGGGCAAAACATCCGACGAAGTGAGTTCTATTTATGACAGTTTCGAAACTGAGATGGATTTGGAATCTATCAACCTTTATAAACTAGTTAAGGTGTTTAATAAGGTCCTGGTCAAAATGGAAAACAGGCAAAAGAGTGAGAATGTTGAACACCGAGTTGTTGTTTATCCTTACACTATCAGAAATCAGAAAAAAATACTCCACACTTTGGCAAGCTCAAATGATGAATTGCATTTTATAGAAGTATTTGAAAGCTGCCGAGAAAGGATGGAAGCTATATTTAGATTTCTAGCTTTATTAGAAATGATACAACTAGGAATGCTTAAATTTCGTCTTGGTATTGGATTCAACAACTTTTGGATTGAAAAGGGTGAGAATTTAAATGACCTTTTGAATTCTAATTATCTAGATACTGATGCCTATGAGGTAAAAACGAATGAATCTGACAAGGATGAGGACAGCGATTCTGAAGAGGCTGAATTAGCAGATGAAATGGATACTGTAGAGGATGTAGAGCACTTGGCAAGCGAAGACGAAAGCGATGTTATTGAAGAAAATGACAACCATACGGAAGAAGAGTAGTTTTATTTAAACTTAATATTATTTCTTCTTGTTATTAGTTAAAGGTTAGGATTAAAAAAAGCATTTCGCAGCATCACTTTCCAGCTATAAAAACAAATTGAAAACCCCAAAAATAAAAAAACGAAAACGTAAATTGAGCAAGCAAGAAACCGAACAACAACACACATCAGAAAAAGCAATAGAAATATTTAAACCCAGCCGAATTATTCTCCCTTTATTGATCGGTCTTGGAGTTGTATTTTTTTTAATTTATCAAAATTTTGATACAGAGAGTTTAAACCGTATTGAGTGGCGTTTTACCACTTTGACGGGAATTATTGCTGCTGTACTATTGACTTGCATCAGACACGCTTCTTACGTTTGGCGTTTGCGCATTCTTTCGGATAAACACTTATCTTGGTACCGCTCATTTCAAGTTATGTCTCTTTGGGAATTCAGTTCTGCCATTACACCTTCGATGGTTGGGGGAACCGTTGCCGCCTTGTTTTTATTGACCAAAGAAAAAATGACCTTTGCGAAAACGACGGCTTTGATATTTGCAACGATTTTTCTTGATAGTTTTTTCTTTCTAGGTACGACTATTTCGCTTTGGCTGTATTACGGCAACTACCTCATTTCACCAAAATTTGTTCCTGGTTCCAACTTGAGTATTTTTGATGTTGGTGGATGGATATATCCGTTTTTGATTGCCTTTAGTTTAATGATAAGCTATTCTTCATTTATAGCTTACGGGTTGTTTGTTAATCCTGCACCTATTAAATTTTTGTTTGATAAAATAACAAAACTTCCATTTTTAAATAGATGGAATAAAAATGCGAATGAATTTGGAGATGAGTTGATTACAGCATCCATTGAAATAAAGAAAAAGGGTTTGAGTTTTTGGTTGAAAGGATTTATCGCTACAGCTATTTCTTGGTCTGCCAGATTTTTAGTAGTTGTCTTTTTAGTAAATGCATTTGTGGGTGTCGATGATTTTTTATTGTTGTACGGTCGTCAGCTTTCGTTGTTCTTGATCTTATTTTTAACACCAACGCCAGGCGGATCGGGAGTCGCAGATTTTGCTTTTAAAGATTTCTATATGGACTTTATTGGCGACGCAGGGCTGGGCGCATTGATCGGCGGATTGTGGAGACTGATTACCTACTATCCATACCTTGTTCTTGGAATAATGGTACTGCCAACTTGGATTGCCAGAGTATTTAGAAAAGACGATAAGGAAAAAAGCATTGACAACGGAAAAGCTTCTGCATCGGGGGCTTCGTCGTAAGGCTATGCTTTGCCATTAACTTTCTACAACTTTAAATTCAAAAGACAAACCCAATGCTTGGGCTATCAAAATTAGATTGGCTAGAGTAATATTACGTCCATTTTCTACTTGAGAAATAAAAGGACGAGGCTTACCTATTTTATTTGCTAATTCTTCTTGACTGATTTTTAATTTCTTTCTTCTTTCTTTTAGGATTTCACCATAGTAGAAATTATAAGCGTCAGTGGTAAACTTATCTCTTGACTTTGTTCCTCTTGTTCCATATTTTTTATCTAATTCTTTGCTGACGCTTATTAGTTTTTTTTTCTTTTTTGTTACCATTTTATTGTATTCTACTTACCAAACTGGATGTTAAATATCATAATCGAAAAGTATATTTTCAGCTTGTTCAATTGCCTTTTTATAGTCTTTTTTCCCCTTTTTAATAAACCCATTTACAAGAATAATCGATTCTGATTCTTGAATATTATTGTGACCAATTGTAAATATTAAGATTCTGTATTCATTATTTGTTTTAATCCTTAACTCGTAAAACTTACTATTCTTAATCTGCTTTACTATATTTGAAGGAATGATTTTTTTAGTCTCAATAATTTCAATATAAAACTCAAACTTCTTTTTAAATCTTTCATCTTGTGATTTTATAAATAGGTTGCACTCATCTGTTTTTACTACTTCTCGCATAGCGCTAAAATCATATTCATCTAACAAATGTAATATATATGATACATTTTAGCAAATATTATTATCTAGTTTGTATGTGTACCTCACTTCAACCTTACCTTATGCGGACTCGTTTTTGGAATGCGTTCCAATATACCTCTTGCTTCTAAATCAAGTTTGACAGAAACGACATACCACGGAACACTGCCTTCAAATGAATCTTGTAGTTCGGCAATTGCCATATCATTCAAATCCTGATAAGTTATTTCTCCTGCCTCTTTGACTTTTGACAACAAAAAGTCTTTGATAAAATCGTATTTTTCTTTGGAGATATTTACACCCTTTTT
>JAHDGP010000006.1:27916-33903 GCA_020627525.1 Bacteroidota bacterium | reverse complement strand
CCAGAATTTATAGTTTTTATTTCCCAAAACAGGATAAAAAGTAACGAATATAAAAATCAATAAACCCAATATTCCCATACTGGCTAAAATAAAAATATATTGATTGTGAGGTAATAATTTTTTTTTGATAAATGGATAATCATTTTTATAAATAATATTCATTTCATCCCGCAAATCACCAATACCACAACCAAATAACCAACTTTGCTCTTTGGCAATACGAATACCATTTTCAATAGAAATTAATCTTCGATAATCAGAAGCCATGTTGTTACGGTCACCGCTAAAATACAAGGATAAATCATATCGCATATATTGTATTTTATTATGAAGAGAAGGAATAAAATTATAAGCAAAAATGGGCATTAAAATTATGGCTATAATTGCTGTAACTCCCAAGCCCCATTTTTTTTGAGTAAATATATAATAGCCTACCGTTGCAAGGATGGTATTGTACAAAGCAAACAATCCTGTTCTTACTGCTAGGATGTGGAGAAATACAAATAAAAAAAGTGTTCCGACAGCGATTAAATGTCGTTCCCAATTAAATTTAAAAATGAATTTTTTCTTCCATAAAAATGCACCGATAATAACAGCAAATGCCAGAAATAAACTAAACCTTACATAAATTATAGGTGTTTTCATGCTTCCGCCCATGCTATAGATAGAAGTGTAATGCTCAAAATACCAAAGGTAGTATCCATAAACACCTATTGCGGCTGCAACACTGACAATGAAAAACCAATACAACAAGCTGTAAAACTGTTTCTTGCTGACTGGTGGAATGGAGGCAATCGAAAAGGGCAATATCAAATAGGATACTTTGATGCGAACCCATTCGAGCCAAGTTTCTGTATTTTCAGAAAATAGCCCTGAAAATACAGTTAATAAAAACAAAGAGGATAGCAACAATGCCGCACGATTTTGGAAAAAACGTTTTACGTTTTCTTTCAAATTGGGTGTTACCAGTGCATTAATAACTAATAAAATGGTACTGATAGATAACAATGCTCTGGAAAAAAACAAACCTACAATATACAGACAAAGCGCAAAAATGAGCACTTTCTGTTGTGAAGGCATTTTATTCCAAATAGGCATAGTTTGTTTGTTGTCTAGAATTATTTAACAACAAATTTAGTATACACATTGTGTCTTTTGTGAACAATTGTAAAAAACGTCGTTCTATTTTATAAACAGAAGACTTTGAGAGTGTCCGAGGGTTTATTCTCCATCAGGAGCCAGCTCAACCACTAACCCTTCTAAATCGTCGGTTAAAGGAATCTGACAGCCCAATCGACTTTCATTGTCATCCACAAAAAATGCTTGATCCAGAATGGCTTCCTCATCTTCAGACATTTCTGGAAGTTGATGATCACTTTTTACATATAAATGGCAGGTAGAGCAAAGTGCCATACCGCCACAAGTTCCTAAAACTGGGAATTCCGCAGCTTTGCAAAATTCCATCATATTCATATTCATATCTGTTGGAGCTTCCAATTCGTGTTTCTTGCCCTCACGGTCAATGATAGTAATATTTATACTCGACATAAAAGATTTACTTATTTGTATTGCAAAATTAAGTACTCAGATAAAAGTAATTGAGTAAATGAGAAATTATCTTTTTTTGATTTACACGATTCCTTTTGCCTGAGTCTTTAAAACAAAAACATTGCTTTATGATGATGTACAGTTTTTTTTCGCATTCAGTTTCATTGTGATGAATAAAATAACTGCTTTTTAGGTATCAGCAAACTGGCTAGTGACTTTTATTGGCTCATTTGCTTCTTTTTTTAGCTTAAGAATGCAGTTTCGTTCAAGGGTACAAAAGCTGTCAAAACGTTTTTCTTGGGCTTTGTGGCAAAAGTATTCATAAACAATAAAGCCCCAAACAACTCCATATTGGATGGCTACTAACCACAAGTTTTCGGTATAGGCAGTGGTGAGATAGGTATAATAACTCAAAGGAATGACACAGGTCCATACAATTGGGAAGCGATATTTACTAAAAATACAAAGTGCTACTAGTGATGTAATGTACCACGGATGGACAATGGTAGACAAACAGAGGTAAACAAACAATGCCCACATCATCGAGATCAACATGTTTTTATAAGTCAACGTTTTCTCAAAAAACATGATACCCATAATGATGACAAAGGTGGTTAACCCTAAATATGGACCTACTATTTGAATAACATTCCAACCTTTTATCCAATATCCAACTTGTCTTACGAGGTAATAAAAACTGGCATTGAACTCAAATTTTTGAAAATATAAATCCACACTCGCTGCCATATTTTTAAGTGCAGTAATATCTAACAATGGTATAAAGAGAAATACCGTAACAAGTGCTACAATAGTGTAGTAAATGCCGCTATTAAAGAGTGGGAATATTTCTTTTTCTTTAAAATTTTCTTTTTGGTTAAATGTTTTATTTCCTAATTCTATTCCTTTATTTTTGAAATTTATTGGACTTAATCTTTTCAATAAAAATGGAAGAAAAATTAAGGGCAATAATTTGCTACAGACAGCCATCGCCATGGCGATGGCTGACAGGTGCTTTTTGTTTTTTACCAATAACCAAACTGCTAATAAAGAAAAGAAGATCATTGCTGCTTCAAAATGGATATTTCCAGTGAGTTCTACTATAACCAATGGATTCAGAGTGTACAATAAACTCAGTTGCTTTCTCATATTGAAAGCTTCTAATAATTTGGGTATCAGGAAAATGGAACCTACTTCAAAAAGTAAAATGAATATTTTCATTACCATTGTTGCGCCAGCTAAACTATTTGGAAAAATTAAAGCCGAAACCCAAAAAACAAACTGGCAGATAGGTGGATAAATAGTGAAATATTCTTTGGAATTTAGGTTTTGGTACAATTCATTATTGATTCCACTTATTCCGTGTTCAACACTATTTATAAACTCTTTTGGAAGATGTTCAAATGGGCTAATGCCATTTGAAAGAAGCAATCCATCCCAATAAAATCTGTAAAAATCATCTGATAAGTTGGGAATGGAAAAAAGAAGTGCAACTCTAAACAAAATACCGATTATCTGACTGGCTTTATAGTTTTGACCATCCAAGTTCATTCTGAATGCTGCAATATATAATGCAAACGATCCACTATAAAGTCCAAACAATTGAAAGAAATTGGATCTGTCAGTGTAGTAGGAAAGGCAAACAATTCCTGCTAACATTAAAAATAAAATCGATATTAAAAGAGCTTTCTTCATTTAGATAATAACCAAACCAAAATATTATACGCAAAAATACGACTAGAATGCAACGTCGTTTTGTTATTGATGCGACATTCTGAATTTACGCAGGAGTTGATGATTTAATTTACGTGTAAATGTTATACACAAGACTAAAAATACAGCTTATATAAATTTGAATTAACAGTGTCTTATAAAATTCTAGAATAAAAAATTCAATATAGGACAGTTTTTTGCTAGAACCAAAGTAGTTGGCTATTCAGAAACCATCTTTTTCCAAATGTTGAACCATCGAATCGTTGAGCTGTTGCAAATCAAAAAAATACCTATTCTGATTTACTCAATTACTGATGTCCAAATACTTATTTGGTATTTTAGAACCAAACTTGTGCTGCATTATTAGTTCAAACTTGTATTAATATTTATTAGACTGCAAAAAGATCTTAGGTATTATTTTTTATAGTAAAATTTAAGTATTTAAGTCCAGCTTTGTTTTAATGAAGTTGAAAAAACGTAGCTAAAGCCTATAAAAGCCATTATATGTAGGGGGAGTAAATCAAATTTATAGTTGTAAAATGCATAAAAAATGCCGAATAAAAAGTACAGAGCTAAAATTCCTTCTATTAAAGTAACAGCACCTATTTTTTTGGATAAATATTTTTTTCCTTTCCAATTATCATTGACAGAAGTTAAGTTGAATTTTGGTGTTCTGATAAATGGAGTTTCTTCTCTTGCTAAGCCTCTGGCTGCTGCCATTGCATTGTGAAATGACAATCCTAATGTTATTGTAAGGAAGGCAGGAAGCATAAAGATGAACTCAAAAATGCCAGATAACTTCTTATAACGCTTGGTGTTTGAACTAAAAAAGAAAAATATAATAGCAATATTGGTAAACAAATAAGGGAAAGCAAATTTAATATATTCTGTTTCGATGTAAGTATTTCTTAGAATTAACATTGGAACACTTAAAAAAACCAAAACAAAAATTAATAGGTAAATGCTGCTGCTTAAAAGATGCGTATAGGCGTTTATTTTAATTGAAAGCGGAAGGTCTTTTTTATTAATCTGTGGAAGGATTTTTCTAGCAGTTTCCGCACCTCCTTTTATCCATCTAAATTGTTGAGACTTAAAGGATTTCATATCAACTGGTAACTCCGCAGGAGATAAAATTTCTTCTAAATATACAAATCTCCACCCTTTCATCTGTGAACGGTAACTTAGGTCTAGGTCTTCTGTTATGGTATCTGCTTGCCATCCACCAGCATCTTCAATTGTTTGTTTTCTCCAAACGCCCGCTGTTCCATTAAAATTGATAAAATACCCTTTGCTGTTTCTACCTTTTTGTTCTACAGTAAAATGAGCATCAAGGAAAAAAGCTTGCACTTTTGTTAACAATGAATATTTTTCGTTTATGTGCGCCCAACGCGTTTGAACCACACCAATGTTGTCCTCATTAAAATGTGGCATTGTATTTCTCAAAAAATTTGGGTCAGGAAGGAAATCAGCGTCAAAAATGGCGATAAATTCGCCTTTACACACTTTCATCCCATTTTGTAAAGCCCCTGCTTTAAAACCAGTTCGATCTACTCTATGAATCAATTCGATGTTGAAACCTTTCGCTTTAAGTTCTTCAACCTTGTTTCTACTTATATCAACTGTTTCGTCAGTAGAATCATCCAGCACTTGTATTTCAAACCTTTCTTTTGGATAATTAAATTTAGCAACTTGATCAATCAATCGTTCAACAACATATAATTCATTAAAAACGGGTAATTGAATGGTTACAAAAGGGTGATCTTCAATAGGTGTATCTTCGCTAAGGAATAGCTTTTCAGACTTTTTCTTTTTAGATAATAGATAATTGAATGCCAGTTTCATTTCCAGACAGCAATAAACCAAGATAATGGAAAGAATAAAAACATATATGCCCAAAACGGCTATTTCTAACATCGTTTAACTTTAATAATTCAATCAAATATGATTGCAAAAATAATACAATTAGTAGGCTTATCGCAACCTAAAAATGGTCCATAAAATTTTATAGCCAGCCATAACTGTTCCTTTTATTGTTCCTGTCACCTTGGATACACCGATTCGTTTGCGATAATTCACCGAAACTTCTGTACATTTTAGTTTGAGTTTGGCTGCTTTTACTTGCATTTCTACTGTCCAACCAAAATCACGGTCTTTCATATCGATTTCTACGAGTTTATCCCATCGAATGGCACGAAATGGACCCAAATCCGTGAAAGAATAATTATAAAGTAGTCGGATAAGTGTTGTGGCAAGCCAATTACCAAAAATTTGTTGCGGCATCATTGCACCACTTTCTCGTTCTCCTAACTCTCTCGAACCAATAACCATATCACAACCATCATTTATAATTGGAGCAACTACATCAACCATTTCTTCTGGATAGTCAGAGTAATCGCCGTCCAAAAATACAATTATGTCAGCATCGTTTTTGTCGGCTACGTAACCAATGCCTTTCAGACAAGCAGCTCCGTAACCTTTTTCCATTTCTTTGAGTACTGTTGCTCCTGCTTTAGACGCAACTTCTTCTGTTTTGTCAGTGGAGGCATTGCTAATTACAACGATTTCCTTAACCAATTGTTTGGGAATGTCTGTTATTACCTTTCCGATTGATTCTTCCTCATTATAAGCAGGAATAATAACGTATATATTGGGATTTGCTTTGATATTGCGAAATTAATTAAAACGGTTATACTAATGTGCTAAAATTTAAATTATCGGTGGGCGTTTTT
>JAHDGP010000006.1:0-27816 GCA_020627525.1 Bacteroidota bacterium | reverse complement strand
TAATTAAAACGGTTATACTAATGTGCTAAAATTTAAATTATCGGTGGGCGTTTTTTGGATCGCATGTGTTATTATTCGATGAATCTTTTTGGGCAACCGCGAGGGTTGCCCCTACGGTGGGCGTTTTTTGGATCGCATGTGTTATTATTCGATGAATCCTTTTGGACAACCGTGAGGGTTGCCCCTACGGTTGATGTTTTTTGGATCGCCTGTGTTATTATTCGATGAATCTTTTTGGGCAACCGCGAGGGTTGCCCCTACGGTGGGCGTTTTTTGGATCGCATGTGTTATTATTCGATGAATCCTTTTGGACAACCGTGAGGGTTGCCCCTACGGTTGATGTTTTTTGGATCGCCTGTGTTATTATTCGATGAATCTTTTTGGGCAACCGCGAGGATTGTCCCTACTATGTGTTTACTTTGATTCCTCCGTCGCTGATTTCGATAACTTTACGACTGTCTTGAGGACCATTTTCTAATTTTAATACACCTCTTGGACAAACGGCGGCACATATTCCACAACCTACACACGAAGCTCTTACAATGTCTTGACCTTTTTGTGCATAATGTCTTACATCAATCCCCATTTCGCAATAGGTTGAACAATTACCGCATGAAATGCATTGCGAACCATTGGTGGTTATTCTAAACCTTGAAAAGAATTTTTGTTGCAAGCCTAGTATTGCCGCCATTGGACAACCAAAACGACACCAAACACGACTGCCTAAAATGGGATAAAAACCCACGCCGATGACGCCTGAAAAAGCAGCACCAATAAAAAAGCCATACCATTTTCTTACATCATAACTATTTAATGGACCAATGTTGGCATTTCCAGTAAAATAAGTGTACAACACAAATGCTGTAACAAATAATATCAAGACCAAGACAGAGTAAATAATCCAACGTTCCAATTTCCAAGCTTTTAAAGACTTATCAGATAGTTGACGCCACGGGTCTCCCGCAGTTTCTGCTAAGCCACCACAGCCACAAACCCAAGAGCAATACCACCTTTTTCCATAAAAATAAGTTAGGGTAGGAGAGATAACCAAAATCATTAATATTCCTAAGACCAACATAAACCATCCAAGATTTCCACCTGCTAACATATTATTTAGGTGCCAATCCTCAAAGAAATAATAGTTCAAGGGCCACATGTTTTTCATGTCTTTAGCGAAATAGGCTTGTTCGGAATTTAATCCTTCCAATAATTCAGGAATTAAAAAAGCAAAAGCTGTTTGAAAAAACATTACCGATATGGTTCGGACAACTTGATACATATTATGGCGATATTTTAAAATAAATTTCACCCCCATTATTAAAATGGCAACAGTATACAGCGTACCATAGACAAACCATTGACTCGCCGGTTTGCCTTTCAATAACTGACTGAGCGGATCGAACATTTGTACCAAACCTGTATTGGTGAGCCCATCAGCAGATAAACCCAATAGATGAGGATACCAATAAAGGCAAACATAAAAGCCTGTTAAGATAATACCGGCTATCCATCCCAATGCCCCTCTGTTAGAAAGGCTGTTGAAAAATACATGGTTGTTTTTTATGCCTTCCGGAATCCCTTTGTAAGATGCAAATGCATACCACAATCCACCCGAAAAAATTAAAGCCAATGATGGCCAAAGAAACATTGTTGTTTGAATGGCACTGCCACCAAACCAAGCAATAAATATTAAAAGCAATCCAATACCCGTAATAGCCAATGCTATTTTTTGTGATCCATTTAGTTGAACAGGACTTGGATTTGCTAAGGATAAACTATCATTTATTTCTGACATACAATTTTATTTATCTTACCTCCCTCTCAACATTGCGAGTGCCGCTTTAAGCCCACTCAGTTTTTCGAGGCTAATATTTTTTCCAGTTTTTTTGTTGAATTTTTCTACGATCTCCTTTTCATGTTGGGCATAAAACTCAGGATCAAAATTGGCTGATTTGAGATTGGTGAGTACAAAGTCAATGTCTCGTTCGTCTCGTAAAAAACGATCAAATATTTCGTGCCTCAGTCGAATTCCAAAAACATTTAATCCAATAAATTTTCCTGTGTCTTTGTTCCAAACGAAGTGGAGGCACTTTTTTCCATCTTTGTGTTCCCAGTAAAAATCAGTTTCCCCCTCTCGTAATTTTGGAAATACCCATCCGTAAGTTTGATATTCAATATCCAAAAATTTTGCTGAGTTAAACCAGTGCCCAGGATCATACTCAGTGCGCTTACCACATATGTTGTCAGCGACAACTTTACCTTGTATTTTTCCAGTATACCAAACTTGCTCAATTGGTCGTCTACCAGCAACAGGCTCATGAAACTCTGCACAATCGCCAGCGGCATAGACATCAGGTATATTGGTTTCTTGCGACTTATTCACTAAAATCCCCCTGTTCGTTTGAATATTGGAATCTTTTACAAACGAGATATTAGGGCTGACACCTGCAGTTAAACCAACTAGTTGACAGTCGATTTTTTCACCTGTTTCTTTGATGATTACAGCTTTTGCTCTTCCATTTTCATCACTAACAATTTCTCCCAAATTTACTCCTAGACGCAAATCAAATCCATGTTCGATAATGTGCCTATTGATCATTGCTGATTCTCCATCAGGTAAAACATTGTTCCAAAAGCTGGATTCACGAACCAAAAGTGTTACAGGAATGTGTCTTGAATGCAGCATTTCTGCCAATTCAATTCCAATAAGTCCACCTCCAACAATAACAGCTCTTTTAGGAAGAGTGGCTGTATTTTTTTCTAGTAATTGTAAATCTTGATAACTATAAAGTCCTTGAACACCTTTTAAGTCTTGACCAGGCCAGCCAAACTTGTTGGGCTTTGATCCTGTTGCCAAAACCAATTTGTCATAAGACATTTTTTCACCAGAATCTAAATGCAGCTCTTTGTTTACTGTATCAACATTATTTACAAAAGCACGTTTTAAATTGATTCTGTTTTTCTCCCAAAACCAATTTTCATAAGGCATAGTGTTTTTGAATTTCATATGCCCCATGTAAATGTACATCAATGCTGTTCTCGAAAAAAAGTAATCGGTTTCTGCCGAAATAATAGTAATCTTATGATCACTTTGTTTTCGGATAAACCGTGCACAAGTAACGCCAGTGATGCCATTTCCAATTATTACTATATTCATATTTTTTAATTACTAAGCCTTTCGTTTTTATATGACTCTACAATTTAATGTCAAAATAGAAGTAATTGTATGTTCGTGTAATATTATTTAATGTTTCAATTCGTTAAATGTCAATGCAAGGACAATGTGATTAAAATTGGTGATAAAATATTGGATATGTTTTTGTAATAAATTGTAAGTACTTACTCAGTCATTTTATGTACAAGTATTTAGCAAAATAATTGAAACATTTAAAACGAACAAATTTTTGTAATTTTAGAGTGTACAAAATATCTTATTAAAATAAATTAATGCGAGACGATTACATAGATCCCGAAAATAAAGAAGTTGAAATTGAAAAAGTGTTGCGACCCGCAAACTTTTCTGATTTTACCGGTCAGCCTAAAATTGTTGAAAATTTAAAGATATTCATTGAGGCAGCAAAGTTGAGAGGCGAGGCACTAGACCATGTATTGTTGCACGGTCCGCCAGGTTTGGGTAAGACAACGCTTTCTCATATTGTGGCGAATGAATTAGGAGTGAGTTTAAAACTCACTTCGGGACCTGTTCTTGAAAAACCAGGAGATTTGGCAGGACTTTTGACCAATTTAGAACCGAATGATGTTTTGTTTATTGATGAAATTCATCGTTTGGGAAAAATTATTGAAGAGTATTTGTATGCTGCAATGGAAGATTTTACAATTGATATAATGATTGATTCAGGTCCCAATGCAAGGTCAATACAGATTGATTTGAATCCTTTTACCTTGGTAGGTGCAACGACAAGATCGGGTTTGTTGTCTTCGCCAATGCGTTCTCGTTTTGGAATAACTTGTCGATTAGAGTATTATGATGCAGAAACATTGGCAACTATCATAAAAAGATCGGCAAAAATTTTGGCAACTCCAATTCACGAAGATGCTGCTTTTGAAATTTCCCGAAGGAGTAGGGGAACTCCAAGGATTGGAAATGCTTTGTTGCGGAGGGTTAGAGATTTTGCACAGATAAAAGGAAATGGTACAATAGATTTGGAAATAGCAAAATATAGTTTGGAGGCATTAAATGTTGATGACAATGGATTAGATGAAATGGATAACAGAATTTTGGCGACCATTATTGATAAATTTAAGGGAGGTCCAGTAGGTTTGACAACAATTGCTACAGCGGTTGGCGAAGAGCCAGGAACCATAGAGGAAGTTTATGAGCCGTTTTTGATTAAAGAAGGATACATAAAAAGAACGCCAAGAGGAAGAGAAGCCGCTGATCTTGCATACAAACATTTAGGTAAGGTACCGCCAAGCAGCCCTAATAGTCCAACACTTTTTTGAAACCCAGTGAATAGAATATGAAACAGATACTTTTTATAATACTAGGAACCATTGTATTCCAAATTTTTGCGATGAGCCAGGTCGAAAATGTAGGCTATAAATATAAAATGTTACCTGGTGTAAAAGTTTACAAATATTGTGATAAGTATAATAAAAGAATGGGTGATGAAATTCGGTATATTTCATTGGTAAGTGATTTTAAAAAGGATAAGGTTACCAAGAAGAAGAAAGCTGAAAAGATGAAGTTTCATCTCATTGACATAGTGGATGATACTATTTTTATTCAGTTTTACAATTATTATGAAAAGAGCTTTGAATATAAAAAAGATGAGTTTCCTGACTATTATCATTATGAAGATAACCGCTCTGTTTTTTATTTATTGAAAGGACCGAAAGAGCGTTTTAACTATTCTTATAAAGCCATTGATTGGGGGATTTTGTCTTTGCCTATAAAGTTGCGTTTTGGTATTTCGAAAGATGGAGAAAAAATTCCTTTTGATATTAGTAAGGATATTTCAGTTGCACCTTACTTGGGCTATAGTTTTTTTAATCGAAAAAAGTTTGAAAGGCAAAGGTTTAGTTCGCTGTCTGTTTCGATGGGCGTTTTTGCAGGACCAGGTTTTGTAACCATCCATAAATCAAATTCTAAAAATACTGATATGGGTGATGATCCATTAGAAGTTTTATCTTTTACAAGTGGAATAGGTGTTGTAGGAGCTGTCAATACATTTCAATTAGGCTTGTTTTGTGGAATGGACTGGGTAGGCAGAAACGATATAAAAAAATGGGACTATCATGGCAAACCGTGGCTGTCTTTGAGTGTGGGCTATAAATTTTTAAATAAAGAAGAAATTTCTAGGGATTGAATGTGAGAAACTGACAATTGTTTTGCTCAGCTAATAAAAAATATTTTACTTGACCACTGTTGTACTGCTTAAAGGTTCAGGATTGCGTTTTGACCAAAAAGAAGCGATGCTTAATCCTGCAACTAAGTGCCATATAGCCCACCATCCCGCAATGCATGCCATTCCTCCTGCTGCTGGAGAATTTTGAAAAAAAGTGAATATAATTACAAGGGCTAAGCCTGAATTTTGAATACATGTTTCAATGGTTACAGATCTTCTGTCAGATTGGGGTAACTTAAATAAACTGCTCCATAAATAGGCGCCTAAGATTCCTAGGGTATTGTGAATGAATACCAATGGAGCAAGTACAAAGATGTATTTTTTGAAAGTTTCAAAATTGGTTATAAATGCAATTACTACAAAAGAAATGAAGGCGATCAATGAAAATATCTTCATTGGACGCATTATTTTTAAAGTGATTTTGGGAAAATAATGATTGAAAAGCATTCCAAGAAACAAGGGTAAGCCTAAAATTAAAAAGACTGTTTTCAACATTTCATAAAAATCTATATTGATGGATTCTAACAGTGCAAGGGTTTTGGGATGCATTCCTGCAAAAAAAGTGAAACTGATTGGCGTAAGAAAAACGGCCGTTATGGTAACGACAGCCGTCATACTGACCGATAAGGCGGTATTCCCCTTAGCCAACATCGAAATAAAATTAGACATGTTGCCACCAGGGCAGGCTGCTATTAAAATCATACCCAAAGCCAAGCTAGGCATTGTCAATCCAAGATCCAATAGGATTGTACAATAAACCATGGTTAGGACAGGTAATAAAATTAATTGGGAACTTAAACCTACTAAAGCAGATTTACTATTGTATAGTATTCGTTTGAAGTCTAGCGGTTTTAACTCCAGTGCGACTCCAAACATCACAAAGCCCATAATTATGTTCAGTAAGTATAAACTTTGAGGACTAAAATTTAGATTTGCATCGTTTATAGATTGCTCCATCTTGAAAGTTAATGAATTTTGAAATGATCGTTGTAGTTAGTCCCTTTTTTATGAAATATTTTGTCGCTGGTCATGCTAGTGCAATAACCTTATTTCCGTTTGTAGTGCTCAATCACGAGCGTCATAGGGAAAATGTTGTTTTGATGAATCATGAAAGAATTCATATTGAACAACAAAAAGAAATGTTGGTTGTGGGTTTTTATATTTTGTATTTATTGGAATATATCGTTCGCTTACTTGCCTATAAAAATCATTTTGCCGCATATCGCCAAATTTCTTTTGAACAAGAGGCTTATGATTATGAGGAGGATTTGTATTATCTACAAAAAAGAGGGCGTTGGGCTTGGATCAGAAGGAGTTATTTTAAATTATAAAAAAAGAGGTTGGCTCAATGTTGAGCCAACCTCTTTTGATACTATTACTAGCAAAAATTATTTAACTGCAGCGTTATAGTTTTTGCTAACTTGTTTCCAATTCACTATAGAGAAGAAAGCTTCAATATAATCAGGTCTTTTGTTTTGGTATTTTAAATAATAAGCATGTTCCCAAACATCTAAGCCCAAAAGAGGCTTGCCCGAACAGCCATTTGTTTCAACATTCATCAACGGATTGTCTTGATTTGGAGTAGAACAAATTTTTAGTTTTTTTCTTTTGTTCAAACACAACCAAGCCCAGCCTGAGCCAAACCTTGTAGCTGCTGTTTTTGAAAAATCTTCTTTGAATTTTTCAAGTGTTCCAAATGTTTTTAGGAAATCTTTTCCAAACTTACTTGTCTTTGGGAAACTTCCATCACCCCCTTCAGGAGATAAAATTTTCCAAAATAAGGAATGGTTATAAAATCCCCCTCCATTGTTTCTTACTCCTGTGTTGCTAGCTGCATGCTTTTTTAATAACTCTTCTATTGAAAGCTTTTCTAGGTCTGTTCCTTCAATAGCACCATTAAGTTTGTTTGTATATCCAGCATGGTGTTTGCCGTAATGAATTTTCATGGTCTTTCCATCAAAATGTGGTTCTAGTGCCTTGTAGTCATAAGGTAAATCTGGAAGTTTAAATGCCATAGTTTTAAATTTTTGTTATTGCAAGGATTAAACACTTGCTGCATTTGTATTATTAAATAAAATTAATCTAAAAATACAAATTTTTAAATAATTATTAGTGTGTGTTTAACGTATTTTACTTCTCTTTGTTTAAAAATAGATCGTATTTGTCTATTAAACAGGTTCTAATAAATAAAATAAGTACTTTGATTGGTATTACTTGTTGAGAAAAATGAGAGGGTTATTTGCATAAATGCTATTCTTAAATTTACTCATACTTGGACTTTTTTTGTTTATTTTTTTATTGTACGCTCCTTTGAAAGTCCTGCTATTAGGCTGAGAGCGTGCTATGTAAAAATATTAATTTCAATAACAAATTGCTTGCATTAATGTTGAGCTAAATTGCAAATAAAACGTAGGTTTATCTTAATAAAAGAACTGTTCCTTTTCTTGGAATAGTATTTCCATTGGTAGATTGCATTTGTATCACATATGCATATACACCTTGTGGTGCCAATTCGCCTCCAATAGTTCCATCCCATCCAATATCAGTATCGTTGCTTTCAAAAACAACTTCCCCCCATTTTGTGAAAACAACCATCGAGTAATTTTCATTATTAGGATAAAGAAAAACAGGCTTGAAAACCTTGTTGACACCATTAGGTGAAAATGCAGATGGTACAAACATTCTTGAAGTTTGGTTGATACAAACCTCATTTGAAAAAGTATTGTTTGCTAAATTTGTTGTAAGTTCAAACTTGCAGTCAATTCTATAGCAATAAGAACCATTATCCGGTTCGGTGTTGGAAACGTCATCAATATATTCTAAAGGTTCATTTGGACCAAAAAAAGCAAGGTCTATTAGTGAACCATTTTCTTTTCTTTGTAAAACATATTCAACAACAGTTGCGTCTTTCAATTCAAACTTATTCCAACTTAATCCATTTGACAAATCGAAATTGTCATTGCCTGCTAAGTGTATGGTTCTGGCTGTGTCGGACAGTACTGAAACGCCACAATCATTTTGAGCAGAGAGGTGATAATAATAAGCCTCTTTGGAAGTGTTTGCTGAATTGTCTATTGTAGATACAGGAGTTGTTGGTCCTAATGGTCCCATGTTTAATATCTGACTTAAACTATTTGGATCCGCACCTCTATTTATGTATAAATTATTTGCTGTTCCTGTTGCATCATAAAACCAATCTACTTGAATTTGTCCTTCATTTACAACTGATACATTTCTAAGTTTTATAAATGTAGGCAAACTTGCCAAACCAATATTTACAGAAATTTCATTTGATTTAGAATTATCAACACCAGCTCCAAGTCCACTGCCTTTAATTGCTTGTAATTCAAAAATCAACGGTGTTGGATCATTTCCAGCTATTGTATATTCATAGGTAAACTGATTTCCAGGTACCACATCTATTGGATCAAAGTTTTTAAATATCCTGTATTCTTTGATACTATCCCAACCCTCATAAGGTGTCCAAGAAAGTTCTACTTTACTACTACAAGAGTCATAGTCTGCCTTTAAAAAGATGGTTTGGTGTGTGGCTACAGTTGAAATCGCAGCTGACGAATTTTTGTTATTACATCTATCAAAAACTGTTATGGAATATTCTTCTGAATCAATATCTGGTGTAGCAAAAACATCTTCATAACAAGGAAATTCTGCATTTCCACAGGGCAAATTGTCTACAAATACCGAATCAATTAGCGTGGGACCTTGTGCTTCTATCCTATATATAAAATATCCTTGTACGTCAGATTTATCAATTCCTTCCCAAGTAATGGTAACCGTTGAGCCTGATAATATTGACGCACTTCTAATATTTGGCGATTCGTGAATGATTGTCCCAATTGTATCCGACGGTAGTGAAGCTCCATTAACACAACGTGTTACCAAATAGTAATAACTACTAGATGATGCCGAGTTTAACACTTCTAATACTTGAACCGAATTTGTAACACTCTTTTTTAAGGTAAAGCCAGAATTTGGGTTATCCGATTCATAAATATCAGTTGCTGTGAAGTTAGGACCACAATTGTGGTTATTTATCCACTCAATTCGGTTATCATTCGGATTTTCTTCTTCTACACATGTCAATATTGGTGGACCATCAGGTTCTAATGACTGAGAAAAAGAATTTAGTCCAAAAAGTAGTAAAACGAAGCAAAAAAATATCTTATTCAAGGTATTGGTGTATTGTTTTGTTGCGCAAAGTTATTAAAATTGTTTAACGATGTTTTAAAAAACATATTTCACTTTCCCGAGTTAAGTAACAATAAAACAAGAAGTCTGGCACTGTAACTGTCTTTTTTGTCTTGTTTCCTATTGAAATCAGTATACTTGTAAAGCTAAATACGAATTTTATGTCAAAAAATAAGGACTCAATATCTGAAATGCGCAAAAGCTACGAAAAAGGTACATTAACAAAATCAGCTATCGCACAAAACCCTTTTAATCAATTTAAAAATTGGTTTGATCAAGCGGTTATAGCCCCAGAGATATACGAAGCCAATGCAATGGTGGTTGCTACCTCTAATCAAGCGTCTATTCCTTCAGCTCGTATAACACTGTTAAAAGCTTTCAATGAGGATGGATTTGTTTTTTATACCAATTACAATAGCAAAAAAGGGCAAGAATTGGTTAAAAACCCAACTGTTGCATTACTGTTTTATTGGGGCGCATTGCATCGTCAAATCAGGATTGAAGGTATTTGTGAAAAAATTAGTCCAGAACAATCTACCACTTACTTCCATTCTCGACCAAAAGGGAGTCAAATAGGGGCTTGGGTTTCAAATCAGAGTGAGGAAATTGAATCCAGAACTATTTTGGAGGATAAAAAAGCGGAATTGGAAAAGCAGTATGCCGATGTTGACAAATTGCCTCGCCCTGAGCATTGGGGCGGTTTTGTGGTGAAACCAAAGTATTTTGAGTTTTGGCAAGGGCGAACCAGTCGGTTGCACGATAGAATTATATTTAAATTGGAAAACGATCAGTGGAATATTGCCAGGTTGGCACCATAAAAATTGGTAATGTAATTAGTTTATAAGTTCAAATTCTGATATTGCCTTTTCAACACCATTCACTACAATGCTTAGTTTGTGTGTTCCAGCGTAGTGCTTTCTTGTTGTCAGGTTTTTGAAATGTTGTTTTTTCTTGAATGCCTCTTGCAATCCTCCAGGATATATTTTTTCTTTTAGTTGAAATATTTTTTTGGATAATTTTCCATTGGCTTTCATAAAATATATAAAGTACTCCAACCTGAGTTTTACTTTCTTCTTTTTACTATTGATATTTAATTGAAATGAAAACTCCCCTCCGTCGCCAATCTTTATCTGTTGAGGCTCCATTTTCAACTCCGAAATGACGATGTTGGCAGGATCAGCAAAGCCAAACAAAAGCATTGCATCAACATTGCCTTGCTTGAGCAATGTTCGCAAGCCATGTTTTACAATCCAATCAACATCCGTTTCTTTACCAATCCACTTTTTGCCCAATTCCAAAGCCAATTTGGGATGATCTTTAGAAATGTCATTTAAGTTATTGGCAACGCTTCGTCTGACGGTTTCTGCTGAATCGTTTTTTAGTTTTTCTAATATTTGAACAACCAGTGTTGGATCTTTTTTTAAATCACCCAATGCCATTCCCCACGGAAGACGAGGCCTGCAACCCTCCGTTGCCAACCTTCTCACCCACTTGTTTTTGTGATTGGTCCACTTCTGCATTTGTGCCATCATTTTTTTAGGATGATTTTTTATAAATGGACGGACCGCAAATTCAGCACTGGAGTATTGAGTTATTTTTTCAATTGCATTTATAGAACTGTCAATATCTTCCTGACCAAATATTTCAATGTAATCAGGCAAAAACATGTACTCAAAAGAAAGGCTGCCTTTAAGGGGCTTTTCTTTTAATAAATGAGTTACTAGTTTTTTGAGAATACTGGCTGCCTTTTTAAAGTTTTTTGGAAGATGATTATGCAACATAAGCGTTATGTGTCGCATTCTTTCTTTCAATTCTCTGGCTTCCCAGTCTTTGTCTAATACTTGTTTTGCAAATGCTTTTTTATCAAAAGATGGATGAATACCTTCAAAAATTTCAGAAAATTCTTTTATAAAAGCTTCGTGAAAAAAAATATTTTTTAATTGATAATCAGCCATAAAAAGTAATATTGATTTTTGTATTAAGATTACTCTTCTTCATCCTTGATTTTTTTGAACAATTTATCAATGTTAAACACTTCGTCCAAAGTTTCATCAATGTAAAAGTGCAATTCAGGAATGTGTCTAACTTTTTTACGGATTTTTTCGCCCACTTTTTTACGAAGAAAAGAACCATTCTTTGAGACATTATTGACGATAGCCAACTTGTCTTCAACGTTGTAAACGCTGAGGTATACTTTGGCAATTTGCAAGTCGGGTGTAACTTTTATTTCACTAATAGTAACAAAAGCACCACCATAAATATCGCGTCCATGTACTTGAAAAGTAGTAACCAATGCTTGTTGAACATGTTTAGCAATTTGTTGTTGTCTTATTGAGTCCATTTGATTATTTATAAGCGATTGGAGTAACACCGCATTGAGAAGAAGAAAAAGAGGTAGTTATTCATTTCTGCCTTGTTGAAACCCCATCCAAAAATTACAGAAAACTAATATGATTTTCATATTATTTTATACTGAATAACTATCCTCTTTCTCACCTTTGATTTTATTTTTCGATCTACTTAATACTTTGTATTCTAATTATACTATTTTACAAATTTATAATCTCTTCCTGGATAAATAGCAATGTCTCCAAGTTCTTCTTCAATTCTAAGCAATTGATTATATTTAGCAACTCTGTCAGAACGAGAGGCTGAGCCTGTTTTAATTTGTCCTGTGTTCAATCCTACAGAAAGATCAGCAATGGTAACATCTTCTGTTTCCCCGCTTCTATGACTGATTACACTATTGTATTTATTTCTACTTGCAAGCGAAACGGCATCAATCGTTTCTGTTAAAGTACCAATCTGGTTTACTTTTACTAAAATAGCATTTCCTACTTTCTTTTTAATGCCTTGTTCCAATCTTTTTACATTGGTAACAAATAAGTCATCTCCTACAAGCTGTACTTTTTTACCTATTTTACTTGTCAATTTTTTCCAACCTGCCCAATCATCTTCATCTAATCCATCTTCTATTGAAATGATAGGATATTTGCCACAAAGTTTTTGGTAATACTCTATCAATTGTTCTGACTTCAATTTTTTACCACTAGATTTAGCAAGATGATAAATTTTCTTTTCTTTATCGTAAAATTCAGAAGATGCTACATCCAATGCAATTTTAATATCTTCATCAGGTTTGTAACCAGCATTTTCAATTGCTTTCAAAATAGTGTCCAAAGCTTCTTCGTTAGATTTTAAGTTTGGAGCAAAACCACCTTCATCACCAACATTGGTAGAATAACCTTTTTTACTCAAAACTTTTTTAAGATGGTGAAATGTTTCCACACCCATTCTCAATGCTTCCGAAAAAGTATCTGCACCACAAGGAACAACCATAAACTCTTGGAAGTCGATGCTGTTGTCAGCGTGTGATCCACCGTTTATAATGTTCATCATTGGTATTGGAAGTGTTTTAGCATTTACACCACCAATGTAACGGTAAAGCGATTGACTACTTGCTTCTGCTGCTGCTTTAGCACAAGCCATTGAAACAGCTAATATTGCATTGGCACCAAGTTTACTTTTGTTTTCTGTACCATCTAAATCAATCAATGTTCGATCAATTTCTGTTTGATCAAAAACATCGAATCCTTCCAGAGCTTCATCAATTTCGTTATTGACATTGTATACTGCCTGCATAACACTTTTACCGAGGTAAATGTTTTTATCTCCATCCCTTAACTCCACTGCTTCATGGATGCCAGTAGAAGCACCAGAAGGAACTGCTGCACGCCCAAAATAGCCACTTTCGGTAATTACCTCTACTTCGATAGTTGGATTGCCTCTAGAATCCAATATTTGTCTTGCAAAAATATCCGCTATAAAACTCATTGAATATATTTTTTTGTGTCCGCAAAGATAACATTAAAAGGAGGATCAAACTCGTTTTTGCCCTAGAGCATTAAATAAGAATATCAATCTTATGGAGGCTGCATTGTTTCGTTGTGTAAAATTCCGTCTGGTACTCACTATATCCTGCCTAACTGATGCCAAAGAATAGACTATCCTTATATTGGCTTTCAAAACAGCATTGATATTTACAGAAAGATCCGCAACGCCTCCAATGTCCCACTTTGAAGGAGGGGTGCCCGGTGGGCTGGCGGTTTCGTCAAAATATCCTTCTGTCTCGTTTTTATCTATAAATCTTTGAGCATTGACCAACCTTGCTGGTGCTATACCTACTCCAAAATTCATATTGTTTTTGTCGTTATAATGAACTATCAATGGCAATTCTATGTAGTCCCACTTCCATTTTTCTGGGAGAAACAAATTGTTATTTTGAAATATACCAGTTGCTGCACCTTTCTGAGCATACAAAATTTCTATACTGACAGAAAAGGACTCAGCAACGTAAATATCAGCCATAACGCCTACATTTAATCCAAATTTGTCATATCCAGCTAATAAATCTCCATCTATTTGAGTCAAATTCAGTCCAGCCACAAATCCACCCTTAAACAGTTGAGCGTGAAGCACACAAGGGAAGAATAAGAGTATTAATATATATTTCATATTTAATTATCAATTAATTTTGTTAGCTAATATCAATCAAAAAAACTTTTCTTTTTAGTTTTGGGTTGTATTTAATAGTTTGAAATGTGCCATTTTGATAAATTTTTATGCTAAAAACTAAATAATAGTGTAATTTATACCGTACAATTGGAACTGTAGTAGATTGATTGAAACAACTGACTCCCACTTTATGAAGGTTGTTTCTTTCTTTACATTTAAATTAATTGTAAAAAACTATGCTGAAAGCAACTCAACACAATCTTAAGAAATTAGAAACTATTTACAAAGAATCGGGATTTCGTGTTCGTTATGGAAAAGGGAATTTTCAAGCGGGATATTGTATTCTGGATGATCAAAACCAAATTGTTGTCAATAAGTTCTATTCCATTGAAATAAAAATGGGTATTCTTACAGATTTGCTTACGAAAGTAAGAATTGATAAAGAAAATTTATCCGAAGCCTCTTTGAAAGCTGTAGCGCAACAAAAAGTTGTTTTGAAAGAACTTGAACCAGTAGCTGAAGCTTCAGAAGCTGTTGAAGAAAATAACGCTGAAGAACAACCAGACGAAAACAATTCTGATGTTGATGAAACTGACAAAGCAGCAGAATTGGTTATTGAAAGTAAGGAAGAAGAGCAGCAAGCTGAAGAGCGTATAGAAGAGCAAGAAGCTGTTGGGATAATCACCGAAGAAGATTTAACTATTGAAAATAAGATAGAGGAAGTACTAGTTGAAAATTCGATGGAAGCACAAATTGAAGAAAAAATTGAAAATTAAAATTACCAATCTTTGAAAGTTACTTTCCTTGGTACAGGAACTTCTACTGGAGTGCCTGTTATTAGCTGTACATGTCCTGTTTGTAATTCCTCTGATCCGAAAGATCAACGATTGCGGAGTTCGATAATGGTGGAAGTAGATGGAAACAACTTTGTAATAGATTCGGGACCTGATTTTCGCCAACAAATGATCCGTGCCAATGTTAAAGATATTACAGCAATAATTTACACACACGAACATGCGGATCATATAATGGGCTTGGATGATGTTCGTCCTTTCAATTTTTTCTTAAATAAAAATATGCAGCTTTATGCTTCGGAACAAGTGCAGGCAAGTATCAAAAGAACCTTTGACTACATTTTTAAAGAGCATAAATATCCAGGTATTCCTCAAATTGAACTAAACACAATTTCCAATCAACCGTTTTCCATAAATGAAACGGATATTATTCCTATCAGTGTTTTGCATTATAAAATGCCTGTTTTGGGTTTTCGTTTTGGAAAATTTACTTACATCACTGATGCCAATTATATATCTGAAAAGGAAAAAGAAAAAGTAAGAGGTACAGAAGTTTTGGTGTTGAATGCTTTGAGAAGAAAAGAACATATTTCTCATTTTACTTTACAGCAAGCCATAGATTTGGTAAAGGAGATTCAACCGAAAAAAGCCTATTTTACACACATCGGTCATCAACTTGGATTGTATGAGGAGGTGCAGAAAGAACTACCTGAAAATATAGAATTGGCTTATGATGGATTAGAAATTACAGTCTAATGGCAGATAAAATTATCTTACCTGAAAAATATTACCTAGCATATTATCAATACATTTTACGCTACATTGATAAGCATTATCAAACAATGCTTTATGACAATGAGTTAGAATACCTTAATAAAATAAACGCCATCAATGAAGACAGCTTGTGTATGTATTTGCGAATAGCTGGAAGAAGAAACATTTTTTTCCTTCCATCAAAACTAAAATATACAGAAATAAAAGATGAAGCCAAAGCAATAGGTGAATTGGTGGAAGTTGGATTGGTCGAAAAACTCAATGAAAACTATGAAGAACATGTTGAGTTGTGGTTGGGCATTTATACCAAAGGAGATTTGTTAGCGGCTTGGAAGGCAATTCATCCAACAATAAAGATAAATAAGCAAATAAAAAAACAGGAACTGCTTGTTGAACTGATTGAAAACACATCCTTTGAAACTCTTAAAGAATATTTCACTAAAAAAGAAGAAGTCATAGTTCAAGGAGCTTTAGAAGAAGAGCAAGTTATACGTTTTTTATTTTTTGGAAACCTAAGAGGAAGCATTACAGATTTTGTCGTTCGGGATGTGGGACACCGAAGCTTTGAGCAAATAGACGAAGCGCATTTTGTACCTTTCTTTGACAATAGAAAAGAAATAGACGAGTCTTTGTTTTTATCCAGAATGGGCAGCGAGTGGTATTACTTGGAAGAACTGGGTGAGGAAGCTACTGTTGTTGAATGGATGAATAATTGGTTTGATGAGGATTATGAATGGACGGAAAAAGCAGAAGGGAAGTTAGGTCGTTTACTATTAAAAATTGCAAGATTTTTTGAAAGAAAAAAAGACTTAGAGACTGCGTTGTTTATTTATAAACAAACTGAAAAAGCGCCTTCACGAGAAAGGCAAGTTCGTATTTATGCTAAGCAGAAAGATATAGAAAGAGCTGTTGAAATTTGTAATAATATTTTAGAAAATCCAGAAAATGTAAAAGAAGAAATTTTTGCTAAAGACTTCTTAAATAAACAAGCAGATAAAAAGGAAGTCAAATCTACTAGAAAAAAACTAAAGAGTGCAGATAGTATTTCCATTTCCAAAAAATGGCAATACCAAGTAGAGGCGGGTGTTTTAAAATATTATATCCAAAAAAAATACAATGGCATTCACAGTGAAAACAGTATTTGGCGTACTATGTTTGGAATTGTTCTTTGGGAATTGCTTTACGATACTTCTGAGAAGGCTATTCACAATCCTTTTCAAAATTTACCTTCAGATATTTACAAGCCAGATTTTTATAAAAATAGAAAAGATAAAATAGAGGCTTGCTTTGATATTTTGGATTCTCCAAAACAATTTGATCGTTACTTGGTTGAAATTTTTGAACAAAAATGGGGAATAAATAATCGTTTGGTTGCTTGGAACTTTGAAGTGGTGGAGGCTGTCAGAGAACTTTATGCAAAGTTAAAACCTGAGCAAATTAAAGCTGTTTTGAGAAAAATGGCAGAAAATATTAAAACAAACGGAACTGGATTTCCTGATTTGTTTATTTGGAAAAAAAGAGCTTATTGGTTTGTAGAGGTAAAGTCTCCAACGGACTCCCTGTCTGAACAACAACTTTTTTGGCTTGATTTTTTTCAAGAAAATGGTATTAAAGCAAAGGTTTTGAAAGTAGAGTGGAAGTGAATTTAATATGCTAATAGGTGGATATTTTGTAGAAATCCCCTAGCTTTGATCTGGAAAATAAATTATTAATAAAATGGCATTAAGCGAACAGGAAATTGTAAGGCGTCAATCGCTACAACAACTTATTGATTTGGGGATAGATCCATATCCCGCAGAAGAGTACGTTATTACTGCTTCTTCTAAAGAAATTTTAGAGAACTTCGATGCTGAAAAGAAGAATTTTCAGGAAGTAAGTTTGGCAGGTAGATTAATGGAAAGACGTATAATGGGTAAGGCTTCTTTTGGTAGAATTCAAGATTCTTCAGGAAGAATTCAAATTTACGTTAACCGTGATATTATAGCACCTGATGAAGATAAAACTTTATACAATACGGTCTTTAAGAAACTGATGGATCTTGGAGATTTTATTGGAGTTAAAGGTTATGCTTTCACAACAAAAACAGGAGAAACTTCTATCCACGTTAAAGAAATAAAGTTGTTAAGCAAATCGCTTAGACCATTGCCTGTCGTAAAAACAGACGATGAAGGAAATGTACATGATGCCTTTTCTGATCCAAACCAAAGATACCGTCAACGTTATGTTGATTTGACTGTAAATGCAGGTGTGCGTGATGTTTTTATCAAGCGTACAAAAATGGTCAATGCCATGCGTGAGTTTATGAGTGAGCGTGGTTACTTGGAAGTGGAAACACCTATTTTGCAACCGCTTTATGGTGGTGCTTCGGCACGTCCTTTTAAAACACATCACAATACATTGGACCAGGTTTTCTATATGAGAATTGCCAATGAATTGTACTTGAAAAGGTTGATTGTTGGTGGATATGATGGCGTTTTTGAATTTGCCAAAGATTTTAGAAACGAGGGAATGAGTCGTTTTCATAACCCTGAATTTACGATGATGGAATTGTATGTTGCATACAAAGACTATTATTGGATGATGGATTTTATGGAAGAAATGTTGGAGTTTGTAGCGATTAAAATAAATGGTACGCCTGACATTCAGGTGGGTGAAAACATGATCAGCTTCAAACGTCCGTGGAAGCGTTATACGATGTATGAATCTATCAAAGAATTTACTGGTGTGGATATTTCTGAGATGGAAGAAGAGGAGCTGAGAGCGACTTGTAGAGAATTGCATGTTCCGATTGACAATACAATGGGTAGAGGAAAATTGATTGATGAAATTTTTGGTGAAAAAGTAGAGCATCTGTTGATTCAGCCAACTTTCATAACTGATTATCCTGTGGAGATGTCTCCGTTGGCTAAAAAACACAGAAGCAAAGAAGGTTTGGTGGAGCGTTTTGAAGCAATTTGTAATGCAAAAGAGATTATGAACGCTTTCTCTGAGTTGAATGATCCGATAGATCAGCGACAACGATTTGAAGGTCAATTGGAGTTGGGCAAAAGAGGCGACGAAGAGGCAATGACCTTAGATGAAGACTTTTTACGTGCATTGGAATACGGAATGCCACCTACTTGCGGAGTGGGAATTGGAGTAGATCGTTTGGCAATGATTATGACCAATCAAGCTTCTATTCAGGATGTTTTATTTTTCCCACAGATGAGAAATGAAGAGCCTAAATCTAATGAGGAAAGTGGCGACGAAGGGGAGGCTTAGATTCCAAATCAAGTTTGGAATGACATTAAAATAATATAAAATTGAAGAGGCTATCAAACGGTAGCCTCTTTTTTTATGGCTGAAATAGAACAATTGAATTGACAGGTTGTTAAATTAAAGGTGGTAACCTGGAAGGATAGAATTAATAAATGAGCGAGCAAATACGAAATAATTTCACACATTATGACTACATCTTTGCAGGTGGGGGTTGTGCTGCGCTTAGCCTTGTTTACAAAATGCAGTTGGCTGGTTTGCTCAAGGATAGACGAGTTCTGGTAATTGATAAGCAAAAGAAAAATACCAATGATCGGACTTGGGCTTTTTGGACTAAAAAGGATACCGCTTTTGAATCCATTGTTAATAATACTTGGAATGAAATAGAATTTAGAAGTCAATTTTTTTCGGGAGATATAAACTTGGCTCCTTACAAATATCAAGTAATTAATGGAATTGATTTTTACAACTTTGTATTAAGTGAATTAGATAAAAATAAATATATTGAATTTTTACAAGAAGAAGTTTTATCTATAAAAAAACAAAACGAAAAAACAATTGTTGAGACAAAGATAGATTCATTTGCTGGAGATTGGATTTTTGATTCACGCTTTCAACCAGAGATAATTCCTAAAGAAAATATTTTCCTAAAACAACATTTTAAAGGCTGGATAATTGAAACTTCAGAACCCTTTTTTGAAATGGAAAAGGTGCGTTTGTTTGATTTCCGAACTCCACAAAATGGCGTGATGCGTTTTTTTTACATCATACCTTATGCACCAAATAAAGCGCTGATAGAATACACTCTTTTTTCGGAGCATTTATTAAATGAGTCAGAATATGATGAAGCGCTTAGAAACTACATTAAAGATATTTTAAAAATAGAAGAGTATAAAATTGTTGAGGAAGAGCAAGGCATTATTCCAATGACAGATTTTCAATTTCCAATCAGTCCAATAGAAAATGTTGTCAACTTGGGAACGCTTGCGGGTTGTTCGAAAGCTTCAACAGGCTATACTTTTTTAAGGATACAAAGGCACTGTAATGAAATAGTTGAGTCGTTTTCCAGAGTAGGGGAGCCATTGCGAGTTTTCCAAGAAGCCAATCGTTTTACATTGTATGATATGATGATGTTGAAGGTTTTACAGACAGATGGAAAACACGCCGAAAAAGTGTTTAGTAATTTGTTTGAAAAAAATCCGATAGAGAGATTATTCAAGTTTTTGGATGAGGAGAGTTCTTTGGTTGAGGAGGTAAAATTGATGAATACAACCCCGAAGGGGTTGTTTATAAAAAGTTTCTTAAACCTACGAGGTTTCCAAAACCTCGTAGGTTTAAACGATAAAAAAGAATTTTTATTTTCCTCCTTCCTTATTATCTCTTTCGGAGGCGGAATAATCGCCCATCAGATCCCCGTTCTTTTACGTTTTTCTCAACAAATTACGGACCCACTTTTACTGTTTTGCAATTTGTCAGTACTTGCATTGGTCCTTACAAAACACAAATCTTTCAAACTCTTTATTTGGTTTTTAATTGGTACTGTACTCACTTTTTTTATTGAGGTAACAGGTGTTTCAACCGGAAAAATATTTGGCGCTTACGAATATGGAGCAACCCTTAAATGGCAATTTCAAAATGTACCTTTAGTGATCGGGTTGAATTGGATGGTTTTGATAATGGCAGCTTTGGACATTTGTAAAAAACGATTCAATAAATTTTGGACGCCTATTGCAGCAGCGGCAATGGTTGTCGCTTTTGATTGGGTGATGGAGCCAGTCGCCATTCATTTAGATTATTGGCATTGGTTTGGGCAAAACATCCCACTACAAAATTACTTTGCCTGGTTTGTGATTGCTTTGGTGTTTTCTATAATTTATCAAATACTGAATTTGAAAACGAATAGTCTGGTTTTAAAGGTCTACTTCATTATTCAGTTATTCTTTTTTTCAATGTTGAGAATTATGCTTTGATGGTTTTTTAGATAAACTATTTATGTAGAATGCAACGTTGGTTAACTGGAAGATCGTTCTACTCACAAGAAAACTATACTATTAGTTATTGCTATTGGATTGACTGCATTTGTTACTGCTCTTGCAATGGGTTATTTGAATAAATTTTCCAAATATGAAGTAGAGAATGATGAATTGGGTTATGTAGTTTTAAGAATGAATAAGCTATATAAACTTGTTGCGTTTATATGTATTGGGGTTGCTTTACTTTTTTTGTTAGTTTCAGTTTGCTTACAAGAAAATACATTTTCTATTATTAGCGGTTTGATGTTGATTTTTTTTGGTGGTTTTGGCTTAGTCTCTTTGCTATACTACAAAAATCACAAGGTTAAATTTGATAATGATACTATAATAATAAGCAACTGGAAAGGAGCAGAAAAGGAATTGAGATGGAATGAAATAGAAACGATAGAATACAATAAATTGGTAGGACAATTAAAAATTAGTTATAAGGATATGACGATCAATATTCATCAACATTTAGTTGGTTTTGACATGGTGTTTAAAAAAGTCAAAGAAAAGAAATTGCTGAAAAATGAACTGAATTAGTGTGAAAAAGGTTGATAGAAAAATGAAATTTGTAATATTAGATTTAGAAGCAACATGTTGGGATCAGTGGGATAAAAGTGTAAACGAAACCATTGAAATCGGTGCTTTGCTTGTTAATGAGAAAAAAGAAATAGTATCTGAATTCAATAGCTTTGTCAAGCCAATGAAGTACCCAATACTAAGTGATTTTTGTAAAAAACTAACTTCTATCAAACAAAGTGAAATTGATGAGGCTGCTCATTTTTACGAAGTAATTGAACAGTTTAAAGATTGGTTTAAATGCAGCGAAGAAAATTATGTTTTGTGTTCTTGGGGATATTACGACAGGAAACAATTTGAAAGTGATTGCGACTTGAGTAGTTTGGATAAGACCTGGCTGGAAAATCATATTAGCTTAAAACATCAATACCAAAAAATCAAAAACTTGAGAAGAGCCATTGGAATGAAAAATGCTTTGAAAAATGAAAAGTTCATGTTAGATGGAACGCATCATAGAGGAATTGACGATGCTAGAAACATCACTAAAATTTTCTTGAAGTATTTTGATGAATGGGATTGGAGCATTGCGAGCTAAATAGCAAACGTTGCCAACTTTTTTTCTAATACATTCATTGTATCTTCATAACCACGTTGCATATTTCGAATAGATTTTTCCTTATCAAAATACATTAAGGAACCTAAGTGTTTAGAAGGTTTTATCTCAATAACTTTCTCACTTTTTTTAAGTTGATAATTAGAATAAATTTTATTTGGATAAATTGAATCCATCACACCCAAATCCACAATAATAACCAAATCAATGTCTGGTTTATTCAAACAAAGTTCCACAGGAATGTTGTCATAAATGCCGCCATCTAAATAAGTTCTATCATTAACGATATGTGGTTTGAAAATTGGGAAAGTCGAACTCGCAATGATATATTCACTCATATATCCTTTGGGAATGTCTTTCTTGAAAAAAACAATTTGACTTCTTTTTTTCATATCAAATGTAATGATTCCAAAATCAATATGCGAATTTTGAATTACATCTTCATCCAGATATTCTCGTATGGTATTTTTCAAAGGACTTACGTCAATCCCCTTGTTTTTTACAAAGTCTTTTAGCAATGAAAAGTAGTATGATTTACCACCATTAAATTCACTCTTAAAAACTTTATCGAAAGCAACTTCTCGCCAAATTTCTTCCATCTTATCAAAATCTCCTTGAATAAATGCAGCTCCGTTTATCGAACCAACGGATGCTCCACTGACAATCGTTACTTGCTCGTCTATGCCCATTTCTTTTAAAGCTCGCCAAGCGCCTACTTGGTAAGAGCCTCTTGCGCCACCGCCCGAAAAAACGAGTCCTATATTGGTTTTTTTATCAAAATGCATAATTCGACTAATCTTTCTAAAAAAGTAATTTGTAAAAATAAATATATCTGAGCTGATAAACTATTTATATCAATATGAAATTTTTAAAAACAGTTCAGTTATCAACCTTAAAAGACAATAAATTGCCGTAAATTATTGATAATAAGTCTGATATGTTAAATGTACACCTGTTAATACTAAAACTAACGTTATATCTTGTACTTTCTTACCTCAAATTTTGATTCTACCATAAATTCCATTAATTTGTTAGCTTGTCAAATGCTTTCTGGTTTGATTTGTAAACCAGAACTATACAATAATGAAATTAAAAAAAAATGACGACTGAAGAGAGAGCAGAATTGAAAACAAAGATTGAAGAGAATATAATTTCTGAAAAGGAAAATATCGAAAAATTAATTGAGTTAACACAACCGATTAAACCAGAAAATTCTTTGGGGAGGATTAGTAGGATGGATGCTATCAATAATAAGAGTATTAACGATGCAGCATTGAGGCAAGCGAAGATGCGACTGTCAAGAATGGAGTATGCCATTACAAAAATAGAAGAGCCAAGTTTTGGAAAATGCGCTTCTTGTAAAAATAAAATCAATCCAAAACGTTTAATGTTGATGCCCGAAAGTACGCTTTGTGTGCGCTGTGCTGCAAGACGATAACCTTGATTTTAATCATTGAATTTTTTCCACCGTCTCGCTTCTCTTTCTAGTAATCCGCTAAACTTTTTTGGCTCCGAAATCTCAAAGCTCACCCTTTCATCGCTAATCGGGTCCATAAAACGCAAGCTTGTAGATATCAAAAACAATCCCTTGTGTTTTAAAATAGCATTCTCTTTTCCATAAGTTTTATCCCCCAAAATCGGGAAGCCAGCTTCAGAAAGATGAATGCGTAATTGATGTGTTCGTCCCGTTTCAGGATACAATTCTACCAATGATAAAAACGTATTTTTCAAAGAAGGTACAAAATGAATACGCTTGCATTTTGTGTAAGCTTCTTTCCCAAAAACTGGACTGTCAAAAATCATTTCTTCAGGAATTTTTCCAACTACAATTGCACGATATTTTTTAGAAATGACTTTGTGCTCAAACTGTTTTGACAAATTAATCAAAGCACTTCTTGTTTTAGCTATCAATAACAATCCTGACGTGGGTCCATCCAAACGGTGAACAGGTCTGGGAAGTTTTAAAGCATCATTTTCTTGCGAAGGCTTTATATTGTAGAGCAATGCATTTGCGATAGTACGATGCTGATTGCCACTCACCACAATTCCAGCCGTCTTATTTATTAAAGCAAAAGATTCATTCTCAAAAACAACTTCCAAAGGATGTTTAAAAATTTTAGGAAGATCATTTTCCAAATCCACCAATTCAATTTTTTGATTCGCTACAACAAATCTACTCGATTCAGCAGGAGCCCCATCTATAAAAACCTCCCCATTTTTAATCGCTTTTTTCAAACCACTTTTAGAAGGAATAATATCCGCAAATATTTCCACCACATATTCTTGCAGTCGAATCCGCGGAGTGCCTTCTGGAACGATATGTGTGGAAAGGATGATCAATGTGAGTAATGCTTCAATGTTTTAAACGTGCTTAATGCCTCAATGCGAAAATATGTTTGAATGTGATTAACTTCAAATTTTTTTATATTCATTCTGATAAATTTTTTATCAATCGTCGCTTGTTTGGGTTTTTGGTGAAACACAAAATTAAGCGATGTTTTTTACATCGAAGCTTTTAAGTAAGTGATAAGACCAATTTAAACAACATCAACTCACATTTCAAAGTGTTGATAAGTAGCATTTTGTAAAAAAACTATTTATACCTGTTAATTTGATCTTATCACTTAATAGTGTAAATATTATAATGTAAGGTTTGTTTAGGAACTGTCCTTTAGCATGTTATATCTTAGTTTTTACAGTATGTATCTATTTTATTTATAATTCAAATGCCTTTTGATTTTTTAAAAGCCTGATGTATTTGTCATGCTTTATTAAAAGACCTTCAGATTCCTTCTTAGGCCAATTGTCTTTATAGTCTTTTGGGTGTTTTACATCTATAGCAAAAACTTTTTTATTGTATAATGATTTTACAGTCCATTGCGGTGTATGTCCAACTATTATAGCCTTTGCATTGAACTTTTCCAAAGTGTTGTCTATTTCATCTTGTGACAACTTATCATCAAAATAGCCTCTGTACCAACTCAGACCTTTTCTATTTGACAGTATGAGTTGGTCAACAGAATCTTCTGGTTTTGGGAAAAATGATTTTCTGTAGTTGTCCCTTGAAATCCTATTGATGTCATCAAGAGAAACATCATACTTTAGAATATCAGGGTGAATGCCTCCATGTGTAAACAAATTACCATTTATCATTTCTATTGTATTCTTAGAGGCCATCCATTTTCCAATAAATGATTTGTCATCATATAAATTGTGATGCTGTTTACCCAGAATAGATGCTACCCCATAATACTTATAGGAAGCAGATTTGTATTTGCCTTGCATGTTATATAGTTCATGATTTCCTATTATAAAATGCACATGCCCTCCTTGTTTTTTAGCTTCCTGTTCTAATTTATATATGAACCACAAGACCTGGGTTGTAGACATACCACGATCAACAAAATCTCCCACCAGAACAAGATGTCCTTTGCCAAAGGACCAGTTTAAATTCTCATCAATAACCTCATTGTTAAATAAATAATCTCGAAAGGTTTTATACCCACTCTCAATATCTGAAATGGCCAATATTTGTTCACCGTCATTATATATAGAAATCGGATTCTCAAAATTTGAATCAAGTTTAATGTTGAAACTCGATTGATCTAATGGAAAGTAACAATATATGTTTACCGATTCATTTAATTGATGCATTTGGGTATCTAAATAAAACCCATCATTTCTATTTCCTCTAATATAGTTAACAGAATAGATACTATCTGATTCGAAAAATACATAAGGTCCCTCTTTCTCAAGATTAACTCCAAGGTCATTATGATTATAGTCAAATGTGCCATTCAATGAAACAATGATGATAATTCCAATTAATGCTATTAATATGATTGTTCCCAAAATATTTATTAAATAGATAAGAATTCTTTTTTTCATTAGGTATATCTTTTAAACTAAACTAATTCGTTTTAAGAATAAAGATTAGACAAACATATATGACAAGTTCAAACGAAGAAATTTTAAGTGATAATACAACAGAATGTAGGTTCAAATTGATAAAATTTAGGGATGAATTTTGTTTGTTGCTTGATGTTTGAGTTTCATCACATAAATTATGGGTTTCATCACTATTTATAAATGATGTTTAAAATTGAGCTTATATTCGAGTTGTGATTAAAACAATACAAGGCAGGGCTAAGCTATTAGTAAAGATTCTCATTTTTATTACTTTACTAGTTCCAATTGTGGTAATTGGCTACATTTTAATTAGTAATTCTGATTTTGTAGAACTCGATCTATCAATTTCAACAGTATTAATAATAATAGTGTATTATTCAGTATTATTGGTAATTGGTGTTATCTGGTTGATCCAACAATTAAGGTCCGTATTAACTATTAAGAATGAAATGCATAAAAATGAAATATTGCATTTACAAAGCCAAGTCAATCCTCATTTCTTCTTTAATATGCTTAACAATATTTATGGAACAATTGACAAAGACTCTGAACTTGCAAAACAACTTGTATTACAATTATCAGAGCTGATGAGGTATAGTATTTATGAGGGTAATAAACAAAAAGTATTGTTAAAAGATGAAGTTGAGTTTTTACAAAACTATATCAATTTAAATTCCGTAAGGTATCAGAAAACTATTGATGTTAAATTTGAAATTGACATTGACAACCCAAAACTTGAGATAATGCCATTGTTATTAATTATATTATTGGAAAATGCATTTAAGCATGGAGTTGAAAGATTAAGAGAAAATGCGTTTGTAAATATTCAATTAAAAGCTGAGAATGGTATAATGAGTTTTGAAATAGAGAACAACTTTGATGAAAATGATGGGTATAAAAGGGACGGACTGGGAATTTCAAACCTTAAGCGAAGATTAGAGTTAGTTTATCCTGACAACCATAAGCTTGAAATGAATGTTTCGAATTCAGTTTATAAGGCACAACTAGAGATAGTATTATGACTAGATATATTATAGTGGACGACGAACACATTGCTCATGACATCATCAAAGGGTATTGTGATTTACTACCTGATATGAAATTATTAAAGCATTGTTATGATGCTATCGAAGCCTTAGCCTTTTTAAGAAATAATTCTGTTGATTTAATTTTTTTAGATTTAAATATGCCTAAATTGAAAGGGTTTGATTTTTTAAGAACTCTTCAAAATCCACCCCAAATTATTGTAACCACCGCCTATAAAGAACACGCCCTTGAAGGTTATGAGTTAGATGTCATAGATTATTTGTTAAAGCCTTTTAGCTTTGATCGATTTTTAAAAGCCATTAATAAAACAATTAATTTAAAAGGTGATTTGCGGCAATTAGATCCTTCTCGAAATATTGAAGAACAATATATTTTTTTATACAGCAATAAAAAACATAATCAAGTTAAACTAAAAGATATTCTATTTATTGAAGCTGCTGGAAATTATTGTAAAGTTGTTTTAAAAGAAAATCAAATATTAATCAGAGAAAAAATATCGGATGTTTTAGAACTATTCCCTCCAAATAAATTTTTGCGAGTACATAAATCTTTTATAGTATCTAAAGATAATATTGAAACTTTAGAAGGTAATAGAATACAAATAAAAGAGCATCAAATTCCTATTGGTCAGCTTTATAAAATTAACATCTTGAATTTTTTGAAATTATAGTCAATGACTTTGCTTTCATTAAAGCATTGTTCTCATTCTCATTTTCATTTTCATTCACGTCACGCATTGACGCATCAATGTTGTTTAGTTAAGTAATAGATCTCTAAAAAGCCTGAAGGGCTGA